>CAZFPA010000008.1:0-56804 GCA_964520975.1 uncultured Selenomonadaceae bacterium
GATGGGAAGGATTTCGCCTTGCGAAATCTTTAACAATTGCGTTATAATAAAGCGGTAAAAGAGAAAAGGCATAGAGGGGCTATCAGCCGGGGTTCCGGCTGACAGTCCCTTTTGGTATGATTGGACAGGTGAGAAAATGGATGCACTTTTTGCGGCGATGCGTGATGACCCTTCGGTTGCACGGATCGCCAGCTGCTTTGCCCGGAAGCGGGCACAGAGCTTTATATATGGTCTGGCTGGCTCACAGAAGCATGCAATATTTGCGGCTTCCTTTGCGGCGGCTCCGCGGACGACAGTCATTCTGACACATAACAAGGAGACACTGGAGGAATGGCGCGAGGATCTCGCGGCGCTTTTGCCGGAGGTTCCGGTCATCGAGCTTCCTGAGCTCGATGTGCTGACCTTTTCGGCGGCGGCCCGCAGTGTAGAGCTCATTGCGCGCCGCATGGATGTGCTGGGGCGCCTGATGCGCGAGGAGCGCATCATCGTGCTGGCCCGGGCAGCCGCGGCGGTTCAAAAGGGAATTTCCAAGCAGGAATTTTCCCGTTTGAGTCTGCATCTGAAGCTCGGTGATGTCATTGAGCGGGATGCGTTGCTGGCCAAGCTTGTTCAGCTTGGCTATGAGCATGCGGAAGAGGTCGAGGGCATGGGACAGTTCAGTGCCCGCGGCGGCATCGTGGATGTTTTCCCCATCAACTCTCTGGTGCCGGTGCGCATCGAGTTCTTTGATGACGAGATTGATTCCCTGCGGGAATTCGAGCTGCAGAGCAAGCGTTCCATCCGCAATACGAGTTCGCTTTCTGTGCTGCCGCTGGCCGGGACAGACGCTTCGGGAAATCCGGAGCTGTTTTTGTCCTATCTGGCTGAGGATGCGGCTGTGCTGTTCGATGAGCCTATGCGCATCCGGGAGCAGATCCTGAAACTCATCAAGGAAAATCCGGAGATCAAGAAGCAGATTTTTGGCTGGGAGGACATCGTTGCTGCCGCGCAGGAGCGAAATGTGCTCTATACAGCGCTCATGCTGCAGAAGCTCCATGGGGCGGAGCCTGACGAGATTGTGAGCGTCACGGTGAAAGCGATGGCGCCCTTTCAGCGGCAGATGGACATGCTGGCGGCCGAGGTGCATAACTGGCTCGCGGCTGAGGAACGCGTGCTCATCGTTGTAGGCGACAAGACCAAGGCGGAATCCCTGCGGGAATTCTTTGCCCGGCATCGCCTGCCGTCGACGCTGGCGGCCGAGGGCGAGGCTGTAGTGCCGCAGCTCGTGAGCATTGTGCAGGGAACGCTGCTCAATGGCTTTGAGCTTCCGGCAGCCAGGCTCGTGCTCATTACGGAAAAAGATATTTTTGGCCGGCAGAAGAAAAAGCTGCTCACGCGCAAGGAGCAGGGCGAGAAAATCTCGCATTTCCGCGATATCAAGGTAGGAGACTACGTTGTGCACGTGAACCACGGTATCGGTAAATACCTGGGTGTGGAGACGCTCGATGTGGGCGGCGTGCATAAGGATTACCTGCATATCAAGTATGGCGGCGATGATAAGCTCTTTGTGCCGACAGACCAGGTGCAGCTGCTGCAGAAGTACATCGGCTCGGAGGGCGAGGTGCCGCGCCTGCACCGCATGGGCGGTACAGAATGGGCCAAGGCCAAGGCCAAGGCCCGTGCCTCGGTACAGGATATCGCCAAGGAGCTCATCGAGCTCTATGCGAAGCGTAAGAGCGTGCAGGGCTACGCATTTTCTCAGGATACGACCTGGCAGAAGGAATTTGAGGATGCGTTTCCCTATGAGGAGACGACGGATCAGCTCACGGCTGTGGCGGAAATCAAGGCGGATATGGAAAAAATGCAGCCGATGGACCGTCTGCTCTGCGGTGATGTGGGCTTTGGCAAGACCGAAGTGGCCATCCGGGCGGCGTTCAAGGCCGTGATGAGCGGTAAGCAGGTGGCGGTGCTGGTTCCGACGACCGTACTGGCGCAGCAGCATTATCAGACCTTCACGGCCCGCTTCATGAATTTCGGCCCCGTCGTGGATGTGGTCTGCCGCTTCCGCACGGCAAAAGAGCAGAAAGCAACTATGGAGCGGACTGCCCGTGGGCAGGTGGATATTCTGATCGGGACGCATGCAATCCTGAATCAGAAAAAGGTGAAATTCAAGAACCTGGGGCTCCTTATCGTCGATGAAGAGCAGCGTTTCGGGGTAAAGCAAAAGGAAAAGATCAAGAGCCTGGCCAATGGCGTTGATGTGCTCACGCTGAGCGCGACGCCAATCCCGCGTACGCTGCACATGTCCCTGGTGGGGGCCCGCGACATGAGCATCATCGAGACACCGCCGGCAGAACGCTATCCCATCCAGACCTATGTCGTGGAGAACAATGACGGGATACTGAAGAGCGCAATCCGCCGTGAGATCAAGCGGGGCGGGCAGGTCTATTTTGTCTACAACCGGGTCGAGACCATCGACCGTATGCGCCAGCGCCTGGAGGAGCTCGTGCCGGAAGCGCGCATCCAGACCGCGCATGGACAGATGCCGGAGGAAATCCTCGAGCGCGTCATGGTGGATTTCTATGAGGGAAAATACGATATTCTGCTGGCTACGAGCATTGTCGAGAACGGTCTCGATGTAGCCAATGCGAATACGATCATCGTCTACAATGCGGATTACTTCGGTCTGTCGCAGCTCTATCAGATGCGTGGACGCGTAGGCCGTTCCAATCACATGGCCTTTGCCTATTTTGTCTATCAGGCCGATAAGGTACTTACGGAGACCGCGGAGAAGCGTTTGCAGGCCATCAAGGAATTTGCCGAGCTCGGGGCAGGCTTCAAGATTGCCATGCGGGATCTTGAGATCCGCGGCGCCGGGAATCTGCTGGGTTCCCAGCAGCATGGGCACATCGCGAGCGTGGGCTTCGAGATGTACTGCCGTCTGCTGGAGGAGGCTGTACAGTCGCTGAAGACAGGCAAGCCGATTGAGGAAATCCCGGAGCCGGTCATCGAGCTGCAGGTGGAAGCCTATCTCGATGGCGGCTACATTGCGGATGCGCTGCACAAGATTGAGATCTATCAGCGCATTGCCGCGGTGCGCACGAATGACGAACTGCCAGGGCTGCTCGATGAGCTCATCGACCGCTTTGGCGAGCCGACGGAACCGGTCATGCGCCTGCTGTCCGTGGCGCGCATCCGCAATTATGCGCGGGCGCTCGGCATCAAGTCCATCATCGAAAAGCCGGCGCTGCTTGAAATCGCCTTTCTGCCGCAGCCGTCCTTTGCCGTGGAGAATATGCTGAAGCTGCGGGAATTGCTGGGCTCGGCTATGAAACTGCTGCCACCGCCGCAGCAATTGCTGCGCATCCGGCTGTCCGTCCTGCACAAGAAGGACATCACGGGCTTCACGGGTCGGGTGCTCATGCAGCTGGCCGGGGATGAGAAGGCGCTGCAGCAGGCCCAGCAGGCCGCGCATGCAAAGAAAAGGCTGCAGGCCTGATGCCATAAGGAGGAAAAAGTATGTTGGGAAATATCACAGTTGTGGGACTGGGACCGGGAAGTTTCGGGCTCATCACCATGGAAAGCTGGGAGCTCTTGCAGCAGGCCAAAACGCTGCTGTTTCGTACCGCTATCCATCCGACGGTTGAGGAGATCCGCCGTCGGGGCGTGGAAATCGTCTCTTACGATGGCTTTTATGAACAGGCGGAGAGCTTTGAGGCTCTTTATGCGGCGATTGCCGCAGACCTGATCCGCCGGGCCCGGGCCGGGGAAGAGATCGTTTACGCCGTGCCCGGAAGCCCGCTCGTCGCGGAGCGCACGGTGGTGCTGCTGCGCGAGCTGGCGGCAGAGCAGCAGGTGCCGCTGCGCATCCTGCCGGGTATGAGCTTCGTAGAGGTGCTGTACACGCGCCTGGGAATCGATCCTATCGATGGACTGACTATCATCGATGCGGAGGATTTTGACGCACTGCCGGCCGATCTGCCGACGGGACTCGTCATCACGCAGGTCTATAATGGCGCAATCGCCTCGGATACGAAGCTGAGCCTCATGGAGGTCTATCCGGATGATTATGAGGTTATTTTCATCCATAATCTCGGCATGCCGGATGAAAGCCTGCGCCCCATTCCGCTCTTTGAGCTGGACCGGCAGCCGGATATCGATCATCTTACGAGCCTCTATGTACCGCCGCAGAGCCGGCAGCCGGTCTTTGACCTCTCACCGCTCACGGATATCATGAAGACCTTGCGTTCGCCGGGCGGCTGTCCATGGGATCTGGCCCAGACGCATAAGAGCCTGCGCCGCAATATCATTGAGGAGGCCTATGAGGTGCTTGAGGCCATCGAGCTTGAGGATGAGGAACTGCTCTGTGAGGAGCTCGGTGATCTGCTGCTCCAGGTCGTTTTTCATGCGCGTATGGCCGAGGAGGCGCATAGTTTCTCCATGCAGGACGTCATCGATGGCGTAACGAAGAAGCTCGTGCGGCGCCATCCGCATATCTTCGGCGATGTGCAGGCCGAGGATGCCGGTGCGGCCCTGCTGAGCTGGGAGGCTATGAAACGGAAGGAAAAGCCGGAGCGCACCTCGGTGCTGGATGGGGTCCCGCAGGGACTGCCCGCGCTTATGAGTGCGGAAAAGCTGCAAAAGAAGGCGGCGAAGGTCGGTTTTGACTGGCAGAGTGCTGCTCCCGTATGGGAGAAGCTTGACGAGGAGCTGCAGGAACTGCGCGAGGCTGTGCAGGAAAATGATGCAGCGCATATCAGCGAGGAGCTCGGTGATGTGCTTTTTACGGTGGTGAATCTGGCCCGCTTCCTGCGGACGGATCCGGAACTGTCACTTATGCATACGAACTGTAAGTTTATGCACCGTTTTACCCATGTGGAAGAGCGCGTGAAGGCCAGTGGACGGGAGTGGGAATCGTTCTCTCTGGAGGAGCTCGATGCCCTTTGGAATGAGGCAAAAGGAGAAAAATAGGGCTTTTTTTCCTCTTTTTTGTCTTTTTCATAAAAAAATAGGTTTTTTTTTAATAAATTTGCAAAAATAAAGAGGAATCTCAAGAGTTATAGCGAATTAAGCTAATCGTAATAATTTCAAAGGAGGCTACACTTGTGAACAAAACTGAATTAGTGGCTAATGTTGCCGAAAAGGCTGGTCTGACGAAAAAAGATGCAGAAAAGGCGGTTAACGCTTTATTCTCCAGCATCGAGGAAGCTCTTGTAAAAAAAGATAAGGTCCAGATGATTGGCTTCGGTACTTTCGAGGTTAAGGCTCGCGCAGCTAGAACTGGCCGCAATCCGCAGACGGGTGACGAGATCAAGATCCCGGCTTCGAAGAATCCTGTATTCAAGGCAGGCAAGGCTCTCAAGGAAGCTGTCAATAAGAAAAAGAAATAAGACTGCGGCCCTCTTTGGGGCTGCCCCCGAAGGGGGATGGGGGCTGTCACCGGTTTTCCGGCGGCAGCTCCTTTTGTCGTTGTGGAGGCAGGTATGAAGGATAAGATCGTACTCATTACGGGTGGTACCTCAGGAATCGGACTCGCAGCGGCCCGGCTGTTCCTGCAGCGCGGGGCCAGTGTCGTGCTCGCCGGACGCTCGGCGGAGCGGGGGGAAGCGGCAGTAGCGAAGCTCAGTGCCGATCGTTCGCCGGCACGTATTTTCTTTGTGGCTGGCGATGTACGGCAGACTGCCGATTGCGCATCCATCGTGGCCGCGGCCGTGGAACACTTTGGCGGAATCGACGTGCTCGTGAATTCTGCGGGCGTTTACTTTGAGCGCGCCCTTACGGATATGACGGAGGCAGCTTTTGATGACATTATGGCTGTCAATGTGAAGGGCAGCTATTTCATGGCTAAATACGCAGTGCCGGAACTGCAGAAGCGGCAGGGAAGCTCCATCGTGAATCTGTCCTCCGACGCCGGACTGCAGGGCAATTATCTCTGCAGTGCCTATTGTGCCTCGAAGGGAGCCGTTACGCTCTTTACCAGGGCGCTGGCCCTGGAGCTTGCGCCCTGGAAGATTCGGGTGAACTGCGTCTGTCCGGGAGATATCGCGACGCCGCTTACGGAAGCGCAGCTGGCGGCCGCGCCTTCCCGGGCCGAAGCCCTGCGGGAGATGAGCGGTGTCTATCCGCTCGGCCGCATTGGTACAGCCGAGGAGGCAGCGAGCGTCATTGTTTTTCTGGCGTCGCCGGAAGCGGGCTTTGTCACAGGCGCTGCCTGGAGTGTAGACGGTGGAATTACAGCCTGAGAAGGCCGGGGGATTTTATTGCATGACGCAACTGAATATGTTAGAATGAAGTTTATGCAAATGTGGAGACGGATAGTTGGAGGAAAAGCAGATGCCGAAAAAAAGCTTTCTCATCGTGACGGCTTCGATTGGTTCCGGCCATGTAAAGGCCGCTGAAGCAGTCGCTCATGAGATAAAAACAGAATACGCTGATGCCAGTATCCGGATCGTTGATTTCATGTCAGGGGAAACCTCCTGGCTCAATGCCTTTATGAAGGAATGTTATCTGAAAATGTTGGATTTCGTGCCGAATCTGTACGAATTCCTGTATAATTTCACCGGCGGCCATGCGGGCGGCGGGCTTGTTCAGGGCGTGCTGTCTGCCGTCATGCGGCGGAATATGGCCAGCCTGGTGCGTCGGTATCAGCCGGATGCGGTGATCTGTACGCATCCGTTTCCGGCGGGGGCAGCTTCCTCGCTCAAGGCGGCCGGGAAGGCAAGCTTTCTGTTTGCTACGGTCATCACGGATTATTCGGTGCATCAGATGTGGATCTATCCCAATGTTGATATGTACTTTGTGGCGCGGGACAAGATGAAGCAGGACCTGGCCGCTGAAGGGCTGCCGGCCGGCCATATCTATGTAACGGGCATTCCGGTTGAGCGGAGCTTCGGGGAAGCGTTGCCGCAGGCTGAGGCCCGGCAGCTCCTGGGACTTGTCCCGGAGGGGCCGGTCGTACTCATCATGGGCGGCGGCCTGGGGCTCGGCGGTATGGATTTTGCGTTGGCGCAGCTTGAAAAGCAGACGGTGCCGCTGCAGATCCTCGTGGTAGCAGGGCGCAACCGGGCACTGCTCCGCAAGGTCGAGCGTTTTGCTGTCCATTCCCACCATCGGGTACTGGCCTGGGGCTATACGGATCAGGTGCGGGTGATGATGTCGGCCGCGTCCTTTTTGATCAGTAAGCCGGGCGCCCTGACGATTACGGAGGCCCTTTCCATCGGGCTGCCGGTACTGCTCCATGAGCCGATCCCGGGGCCGGAGACGGACAATGCGGTCTATATGGCCGAGTGCGGCACGGCGCTCTGGGTTCGTTCGGATGAACGACTGGCCGCGGCTATCGATGAGGTACTGCGCCAGCCGGCGTGCCTGCAGGCGATGCGGGCACGGGCGGCGGCCTGCCGCCATCCCGAGGCGGCAGCCTCGATTGTCCACGCACTGTTCCAGCGCCTCGGAGCCTGATCGCAGGCTTCAGACGGGACTTCATCCGGGACTTATTGAAAAAATTACGGAAAAATATTTTGTCCAGCAGGTTTTTGCCAGGTTTTTATGGAATTATAGTACTATTAGTTATCATACTTACATAGCAAACTTACTTAGCAAAAAGCGAATGCTGGGAAGCGTCTGGTGAAGGCAATGTCATTAGTGAGACTGAGTGCAGATGAAAAAACAAAAAAAAATTTGTGTCCGGTGTGCGGCAGGCCACTGAAACATGTTTCAGGCGGTGCTGTGCAGATTGTGAACGGACAGGTGGATATGGAAAGCACCAAGCCGCGTTACGAGTGTGCAACCTGCCGGACGTTCTACCGGGAGATGCTCGATACGGGCTATTATGATGTGTTTCCACTGCCCGGTAAGTCCGAAAAGAAGAAAAAGGTGCTCCGTACAGGAGAACTGCCGCCGATGCAGCTTAAGAAGGATGCCGACGGGCATTGTACCTGTCCGCGCTGCGGCGAAGTGATGGACTTTGTCGAGGGCGGTCCCGTACGCGTTGTCGACGGCAAGGTCGATATGGATAATGTCTGGGATCATTTTCGCTGCGATCATTGCAGCTCCGTATATCGGCGCATCGCAACGACGGATTATTTCCAGTGGAGCGAAAAATGATTCTTTTGGCGGCTTGCTCTATGGCGGCTGTCATTGTATGATAGGCTGAAAAGCCACAGGAAGATCGTGAGGGGAGACCATGGGAAAGCAGGAGAATAGGAAAACATCAGGGCGCCGTCTGGACTGGTTTGTAGTCCTTATGGTGGGCATTGTTGGCTATTTTTCTTATATGATGGTATCCCAGCATTTCTATCTGAATTCTGTGAACCAGGATTATGATGCGGCGCAGCAGCGCCTGCAGTCAGCACAGCAGGAAAATGACGCGCTCCAGCAGGAGAAGGCGCAGCTCAATGATCCGGCCTATATTGAGAAGATTGCCCGGGAGGAGCTCGGGATGACACGGCAGGGGGAAATGCCCTATATTTATTCGCGGAAATAGCCGCAGACAGATTCTCTTGACACTGGGAAATAGGCAAGGGTATAATAAGCGTGTAATGTATAAATTTTTGAGGAGGAAGTAATTTGTCCATTGAAGTTGGCAGTGTTGTGGAAGGCGTTGTGACGGGCATCACGAATTTTGGTGCGTTCGTTGAGCTTCCGGGCGGTAAGGTTGGTCTTGTACATATCTCCGAAGTTGCAGATGTCTATGTCAAGGACGTCCATGACTTTTTGAAGGAAAAGGAAAAGGTTAAGGTAAAGGTACTTACGGTGGATGAGCGCGGCAAGATTGGCCTTTCAATCAAGCAGCTGCAGGAAAAGAAGCCGGAAGAACAGAATTCGCGGAGTCAGGCACAGCAGCATGGACCTTCCTCTTCGTATCGTCAGTCCTCTTATCGGGCACCTGCCAATGATTTCAGGAGACAGAATCGATATAATAATAATGCGCCTTCTTTTGAAGATAAGCTGTCCAAGTTCCTGAAGGACAGCGATGAAAGACTTACAGATCTGCGCAAGAAGACAGATTCGAAGCGCGGCGGTCGCGGCGGTTCCCGCAGATCTGAATAACAGGCTTCAGAAAGCACTCTGTGAAGGGTGCTTTTTTGTGGTTATGGTGGGATGGCTTTGCTAAAAGAATTTGTGAGTTTTTGTCGGCAGCAGGAGCTGCTGGAACGGGGGGCTGCCGTAGTGGTTGCCTGTTCCGGCGGTCCGGATTCGCTGGCACTGCTGGATCTGCTGTGGCGATTGCAACCGGAATGGGGCCTCAGGCTCCTGGTAGCCCATTTTGAGCACGGAATCCGTGGGGAAGCCTCCCGACAGGATGCGGTGTTTGTAGCGGATTTTTGCCAGGAGCGGGGACTGGCCTTCGTGCAGGAGGCTGCGGATGTACCCGCCTGGGCTGAGGTACATGGGCAGTCGCTGGAAACAGCAGCCCGTACCTTGCGTTACGCCTTTTTGCGGCGTCAATGCGGAAAGCTGGGGCCGCAGGCGGTCATTGCCACGGCCCATCATGCGGATGATCAGGCCGAGACCGTGCTCGCGCATCTGCTGCGCGGCAGCGGTCTGGATGGTCTCAGCGGTATGCGGCCGAGGGCGGGTGCTATCATTCGTCCGCTGCTCTTCACGACGAAGGCGGCTATTGGTGCCTATTGCCGGGAGCGGCAGCTGACACCGCGGCATGATGCCACGAATGATCTGCCGGAGGGCACACGCAATCGACTGCGCCTGCAGCTGCTGCCTGAGTTGGCGCGGGACTACAATCCTGCGGTGCGGGATTCCCTGTGCCGCCTGGCGGCGCTGGCAGCGGCGGACAGCGATTATCTGAATGAGCAGGCGGCTGCGCTCTTTGCACAGCTTGCCAGACGGCAGGCCGATGGCTGGAGCCTGGAGCGTGCGGCGTTCCGGGCATTGCCGCTGGCAATGGCCCGTCGGGTGTTGCGCCAGCTGGTGAATGCCCTGCAGGGCAGCTGCCGTGGCTGGGAGGCACAGCATTTTGAGCGGTTGTGCTCCTTTATACAGACGGCAGAGACAGGGAAATGCCTGTCCCTGCCGGGGGATGTGCAGGCCGAGCTCATTTACGATCGGGTGGTTTTCCATCCTGTCCGGCCGGCGGCCGGACTTGCGCCGGTACAGGTGCTGCAGGTTCCCGGCCGGACGGTGCTGACGGCGTTCGATCGGATCGTTGAGGCCGAGCTGCTGTCGGCACCGCCGGCAGTTACGGGACCGGAGTTCATGTATTGTGACTACGACCGGCTGCCTGGTCCTGTGACTGTGCGTCAGCGGCGTCCGGGAGACCGTCTGCGGCTCTCCGGCGGTACGAAAAAGCTCAAGGATATTCTGATTGATGCGAAGGTGCCGCGTTCCGAGCGGGCGCGCATACCGGTATTCTGTGCCGGGGAGGAAATCCTCTGGCTGGGGGGCTGGCGGCGTGCTGCGGTTGCAGCTGCCGGGCCGGATACCAGGACGTATCTGCTTTTGAAAATACGGAATCATGGATTCCATAAATGATGTATAAGGAAAGAGGAATTGTCAAATGATGAAGGACGATATTGAGAAAATTTATTTTTCCAAGGAGGATCTTGCCAATAAAGTGGCTGAACTTGGCCGCAAGATCAGCGAGGACTATGCCGGACAGGAGATTTTTGCGGTGGGTATCCTCAAGGGTGCGGTCGTATTTTTCTCGGATCTCGTACGGGCCATCGATGTGCCGGTACAGCTCGATTTCATGATTGCCTCAAGCTATGGGGATGGCACGGCCAGCAGCGGTACCGTAAAGATCCTGAAGGATCTCGATTACGATATCGAGGGCAAGAACGTCATAATCATTGAGGATATCATCGATTCCGGTACGACGATGAACTATCTGCTCAAGTATTTCAAGGGCCGTAACCCGGCAAGTGTAAAGCTCTGTGCTCTCATGAGCAAGCCGTCCCGCCGCAAGGTGGAGGTGCCGATCGATTACTGCGGCTATGAGGTTCCGGATGAGTTCCTCGTGGGCTATGGACTCGATTATGCGGAGAAATATCGCAACCTGCCGTATATCGGTGTTTTGAAAAAGGAGATTTACGCTGAATAACTCGGACCAGGATGTCCACCACCTCTGCAGGTGGCGGGCGCGAACGGAGATAACAGGCGTGAGTTGCTATCTCCCGCCTCGTTGAAACGCTGATTGGAAGGATTCCGCGTTGCGGAATTTTAAACAATGGCGTTATAGTTTGTGAAAACGACTGTTTGATGGTATAATTAATTCCCATGGAGCTACCTCTGATGCTCCGAGGAGAAGGAGGGCGACCGATTGAATAAGTTCTTAAGAAATGTAGGCTTTTACCTGTTGATCATTCTCATTGCGATTTCTGTTATTGATTATTTTTCAACACGCAGCACTACAAAACAGGAGATAAATTATACGGAATTCCTGCAGCAGGTGGATAAAGGCGAGGTCTCCAAGGTGACCATCGTCGATAATGTCATCAAGGGAACACTGTCTGACGGGACGGAGTTTACGACGATTACACCGAATTCACCGAACGGGGATGCGAACCTCATCAAATCCCTGCAGGATAAGCATGTAGATATCAAGGCGGAGAATCCGCCGGAGCCGCCCTGGTGGTCTTCGATGTTTTCTTCGATTCTGCCGATCCTGCTGCTGGTTGGTGTGTGGTTCTTTATCATGCAGCAGACGCAGGGCGGCGGTGGCCGGGTGATGTCCTTCGGCAAAAGCCGGGCCAAGATGAGCGGCAGTGACAAGGTGAAGGTTACCTTCCGTGATGTTGCCGGTGCCGATGAAGCAAAGCAGGAGCTCGAGGAGGTCGTTGAGTTCCTCAAGCATCCGAAGAAGTTCAATGATCTCGGAGCCCGTATCCCGAAGGGCGTATTGCTCTTTGGCCCTCCGGGTACAGGTAAGACCCTGCTGGCCAAGGCCGTAGCCGGTGAGGCTGGGGTACCGTTCTTTACCATCAGTGGTTCGGACTTTGTTGAGATGTTTGTAGGTGTCGGTGCATCCCGTGTGCGTGATCTTTTCGATCAGGCCAAGAAGAACGCGCCGTGTATTGTTTTCATCGATGAGATCGATGCTGTGGGCCGCCAGCGTGGCGCAGGCCTTGGCGGCGGTCATGATGAGCGCGAGCAGACACTCAACCAGCTGCTGGTTGAGATGGATGGTTTTGCTGCCAATGAAGGTATCATTATCATCGCGGCTACGAACCGTCCGGATATTCTGGACCCGGCGCTGCTGCGTCCAGGTCGTTTCGACCGTCAGATCGTGGTGGACAAGCCGGATGTACGCGGCCGTAATGCCATTTTGAAGGTACATACGAAGGGCAAGCCGGTCGATACCGATGCGGACCTCGATGTGCTGGCCCGTCGTACGCCAGGCTTTACCGGTGCGGATCTCAGCAATCTCGTGAATGAGGCCGCTCTTTTGTCGGCGCGGCGCAATAAGAAAAAAATCGGCATGAACGAGCTCGAGGAATCCATTGAGCGCGTGATGGCCGGTCCGGAACGCAAATCGAAGGTCATGAGCGATAATGAAAAGCGCCTTACGGCCTATCATGAAGGCGGTCATACTCTCGTGGGCATGCTGCTGCCGAATGCGGATCCGGTACATAAGGTAACCATCATCCCGCGTGGCCGTGCAGGCGGCTATACGCTTATGCTGCCGAAGGAGGATCGTTCCTATGCAACGCGCGGCGAACTCATGGATAAGCTCAAGACCCTGCTGGCTGGCCGGGTAGCTGAGGAGGTTGTGCTGAAAGAAATCAGCACGGGCGCTCAGAATGATATCCAGCGGGCTTCGCAGATCGTGCGCAGCATGATCACGCAGTACGGCATGAGCGATGTGCTCGGCCCGATTGCCTTCGGTGAAGGTCAGGATCATCAGGTGTTCCTGGGGCGCGATATCAATCATCAGCGCAATTACTCGGAAGAGGTCGCCAGCGATATCGATAAGGAAGTCCGCAAGTACATGGAGGATGCCTACGAGGCCTGCCGCACGATCCTTACGGAGAATGTCGACAAGCTGCATATCATCGCGAAGGCCCTCATCGAGCGTGAGACACTCGAGGCTTCGGAGCTGGAGGAACTTATGACCAAGGGCTTCATTGAGCCGAAGGCCGAAGATGGCGATGCGCCGGAGGAAAAGAAGGACGATGATACCGTAATCCTGCAGAAGGTCGAGGAACCGGCCACGGCTGCCGCGGCTGCTGCTCAGGAGCAGACTGCCGAGGAAAAGCCGGCAGAAAAGGCTGCTGAACCAAAACTCAATATCACTCGTCATGAATAAACAGGAGGGAGCCGCGGCTCCCTCTTTTTTGTACAGCGTGCACGAAATACCTGGGCGAATTACTTGCCTGAATTTCTATCTGCTGCGTTGTCGTCCATCGGCATAGCCACCGCTATGCATCACGCCTCCGCCTTGCAGCTGAAACTTCATCCTGCGTACTTCTTCCAGTTCTTTCGTGTACGCTGTACTGGTATAAATCAAATGCTGCGGCGTGGCGGGCCGGGGGCCTGGTACAGCCTGACCGGCAGAAATTTGTGTCCGGGGCTGTATCTTTGCAAAATCGCTTTTCATATAGAGAGGGCTGCGGTATAATTAGACTGTATGTTCGATAAAACTGGAGGCGGTTCTTGTGCGGATGGTACCAAAGCTCAATACGATGCAATTTGATAAGGATATACCCTTTAAGGTCGTGGCTCCGTTTGAGCCGATGGGCGATCAGCCGAAGGCGGTGGAAGACCTGGCGGCCGGGGTGGCTAACGGACAGACGGCACAGGTGCTGCTGGGGGCTACGGGAACCGGCAAGACCTTTACCATTGCAAAGGTCATCGAAAAGGTACAGAAGCCGACGCTGGTCATCGCCCACAACAAGACGCTGGCTGCGCAGCTGGCCAGTGAGTTCAAGGCATTTTTCCCGGAGAACTACGTGGGCTACTTCGTGAGCTATTACGACTACTATCAGCCGGAGGCCTATATCGCTTCAACGGATACCTATATTGAAAAGGACGCATCCATCAACGACGAAATCGATGAACTGCGTCATTCGGCAACCTGTTCGCTGTTCGAGCGGCGGGATGTCATCGTCGTAGCCAGCGTGTCCTGCATTTATGGCCTGGGCTCGCCGGAAAGCTATCATGAGATGGTGCTGTCCCTGCATAAGGGCCAGACCTGTGATCGCGATGAGATCCTGCGCAAGCTGGTGACCATGCAGTATGAGCGCAATGACATTGCCTTCGAGCGCGGCCGCTTCCGGGTACGCGGCGATGTCATCGAGGTTTTTCCGGCAGGCTACAACAACCGGGCCGTGCGCATTGAACTCTTTGGCGATGAGGTCGACCGCATCCTGGAGTTCGATGTGCTCACCGGCGAAATCTACGGTGAGCGTACGCATTCCATGGTCTTTCCGGCCTCGCATTATGTGACCTCCCGCGAGGACCTGGAGACAGCAATGCAGACCATTGAGGCCGAGATGGAGGATCAGGTCCGGTATTTTGAAGGGAAAAATAAGCTTATTGAGGCGCAGCGCATTGCGCAGCGCACGCATTACGATCTTGAAATGATGCAGGAAATGGGCTATTGCTCCGGTATCGAGAACTATTCGCGCCATCTTACCCAGCGCAAGGCAGGCGAGGCACCGTACACGCTTTTGGATTATTTTCCAGAGGACTTCATGATCGTGATCGATGAGTCCCATGTGACGCTGCCGCAGCTTCGGGCCATGTATGCGGGCGACCGTTCCCGTAAGGAATCGCTGGTGGAAAACGGGTTCCGCCTGCCATCGGCCTTTGATAACCGGCCGCTGCGCTTTGAGGAATTCGTCGAGCGCATCAATCAGATCATCTACGTTTCGGCTACGCCGGCGAAATACGAGCTGGGCGAGGCGCAGCAGGTGGTGCAGCAGATCATCCGTCCGACGGGGCTGCTGGACCCGGAGATTGAGGTGCGGCCGTTGGCCGGTCAGATGGATGATTTGCTTGGTGAAATCAAAAAGCGGGCGGAAATCAACGAACGCGTGCTGGTGACGACGCTCACCAAGAAGATGGCCGAGAATCTTACGGAATACTTCAAGGAAATGGGCATCCGTGTGCGGTATCTGCATTCGGATATCGCCACCATTGAGCGGGCCGAG
Organism: uncultured Selenomonadaceae bacterium; assembly: GCA_964520975.1. Classification (GTDB taxonomy): domain Bacteria; phylum Bacillota; class Negativicutes; order Selenomonadales; family Selenomonadaceae; genus CAZFPA01. Next base: position 15,087 of record CAZFPA010000008.1, read on the forward strand.
ATCATCCGGGATCTGCGGGCCGGGGAATTCGATGTGCTGGTAGGCATCAATCTGCTGCGCGAGGGACTGGATATGCCGGAGGTATCGCTGGTGGCCATCCTCGATGCGGATAAGGAGGGGTTCCTGCGTTCCGACACCTCATTGATCCAGACCAGCGGGCGAGCGGCGCGCAACGCGTCAGGCCGCGTCATCATGTATGCGGATCGCATTACGGATTCCATGCAGCGGGCTATGGATGAGACCGAGCGGCGCCGGGCGGTGCAGGATGCCTACAACAAAGAGCACGGCATCGTGCCGACGACCATCAGCAAGCCGGTCAAGGCGCTCATTGAAACCACGCTGGTGGCGGAAAAGAGTGCCTCCTATACGGCAGGCGACGGCAAGAAAAAGAAGCTCAGCAAAAAGGAGAAGGAATCCCTGCTGAAATCGCTGACCCAGGAGATGAAAATGGCTTCGCGGGCGCTGGAATTTGAGCGGGCAGCCGAGCTGCGCGATATGATTTTCGAGCTCGAGGGCAACGGCACGCCGAAAGGTACCCGCCGGAAAAAAGCGGAATGACGGACGAGGGGGATTCGGTCCGGTTCCACTGTACTTCTCCCTGAGGGGAAACGCTGATCGGGTGGATTTCGCGTTGCAAAATCCTGAACGATGGTGTTATAATTTTCCATAGATAATAATTACTGATGAAGGATACAGGTGGATTATGGAGAACTGCATAAAAATAAAGGGTGCGCGTGAGCACAATCTGAAAAATATCAACATTGAGATTCCGCGGGACAAGCTGGTGGTCATCACAGGGCTTTCGGGCTCCGGCAAGTCCTCGCTGGCGTTTGATACCATCTATGCCGAGGGGCAGCGGCGCTATGTGGAGTCGCTGTCGGCCTATGCCCGGCAGTTCCTGGGACAGATGGACAAGCCGGATGTAGACTACATCGAGGGGCTGTCCCCGGCCATTTCCATCGACCAGAAGACGACGAGCCGCAATCCGCGGTCTACGGTTGGAACGGTCACCGAAATTTACGATTATCTGCGCCTGCTGTTTGCCCGGGCAGGGCGTCCGCATTGTCCGAAATGCGGCAAGCCTATTGCCCAGCAGACTGTTGATCAGATGATGGATCAGCTGCAGGAACTGCCGGAGCGCACAAAGCTGATGGTCATGGCGCAGGTTGTGCGCGGCAAAAAGGGGGAGCACCGCAAGATCCTGGAGCATATCCGCCGCGAGGGCTATGTGCGTGTGCGCGTAGATGGAGAAGTTCTGGACGTCAATGAAGAGATCACGCTGGAAAAAAATAAAAAGCATACCATCGAGGTCGTTATCGACCGTCTCGTAATCCGTGAGGGCATTGCCCAGCGGCTGGCAGATTCACTGGAGACGGCCCTGAAGCTTGGCGATGGCGTGGTCTATGTACAGGTCGTCGATGGCGAGCTGCTGATGTTCAGCCAGAACTATGCCTGTGTGGATTGCGGCATCAGTCTGCCGGAGCTTGCCCCCCGCATGTTTTCCTTCAATAATCCCTTTGGTGCCTGTCCGGCCTGCAGCGGACTCGGCAGCAACATGGAATTCGACCTGGATCTCGTGCTGCCCAATCCGGAGATGACCTTTGCCGATGGCGTCTTTGCCCCGTTGTCGAAGAACCTGAACTCCTATGCCATGTGCCAGATCGATGCGGTGCTGCGCCGCTATCATTATACGGTGGACACTCCCTGGAACGAAGTGGATAAAAAGACGCAGCAGGTGCTGCTCTATGGTTCGGGCGAGGAAAAATTCGATTACAGCTATGAGAATATGTATGGTGAATATAAGGAATACCATAATACCTTTGAGGGCGTGATGCCGCTTTTGGCCCGCCGGTATCGGGAAACGGATTCCGATGAGATGCGGGAGAGCTATGAGAACTATATGAGCGAAACGCTCTGCCCGGTTTGCCATGGGGCGCGGCTGAAGCCGGAGACCCTGGCGGTGAAGGTCGGCGGGAAGAATATTTATGAGGTGACACAGCTCACCATCCGGGAATGCGATGCCTTTTTCGGCTCGCTGGAGCTCACGGCACGCGAGCAGAAGATTGCCGGGCAGGTGCTGAAGGAGATTCATGCGCGGCTGGGCTTTCTCATTACTGTCGGGCTGGACTATCTCACGCTGGCCCGGGCGGCCGGAACACTGTCCGGCGGTGAGGCACAGCGCATCCGGCTCGCGACGCAGATCGGCTCGGGGCTGGTTGGTGTTCTCTACATCCTCGATGAGCCGAGCATCGGCCTGCATCAGCGGGACAACAACCGGCTGCTGGAGGCATTGCGCCATCTGCGGGATCTCGGGAATACCCTCATCGTTGTTGAACATGATGAGGATACGATGTATGCGGCGGACCATATCATCGATATCGGTCCGGGCGCGGGAGAAAACGGCGGCCGGGTCATTGCGCAGGGCACAGCGGAGGAGATCAAACAGGTGCCCGAGTCCATTACCGGACAGTACCTGAGCCGGGCGAAATACATTCCATTGCCGGCCCGGCGCCGCACCGGCAACGGCAGCTGTATCGAGGTCGTAGGGGCCGCGCAGAACAATCTCAAGGACCTGCGGGTGAAATTCCCCCTGGGCGTGTTCACGGTGGTCACGGGCGTATCCGGCTCCGGCAAGAGCACGCTGGTGAATGAGATCCTTTATAAGGGGCTGGCTTCCAAGCTTTACCATGCGAAGGGCAAGCCGGGAAAATTCAAGAAAATCAATGGACTGAAGAACATTGACAAGATCATTGATATCGATCAGTCACCGATTGGCCGCACGCCGCGCTCGAATCCGGCTACGTATACAGGAGTATTCGATATGATACGCACGCTGTTCAGCCAGACGAGTGAGGCCAAGGTGCGCGGCTACAAGCCGGGCCGGTTCAGCTTCAATGTGAAGGGCGGCCGCTGTGAGGCCTGCCGGGGCGATGGCATCATCAAGATCGAGATGCACTTCCTGCCGGATGTATATGTTCCCTGCGAGGTCTGCAAGGGCGCCCGTTACAACCGGGAGACACTTGAGGTGCGCTACAAGGGGAAGACAATCTCCGATGTGTTGAATATGGTCATCGATGAGGCTGTGGAATTCTTTAAGAACGTGCCAAGCATAGCCCGTAAGCTCAAGGTCATCCAGGATGTCGGGCTTGGCTATATCAAGCTTGGACAGCCGGCCACTACACTGTCCGGGGGTGAGGCACAGCGGGTGAAGCTCGCCACTGAGCTGGCCCGCCGCTCGACAGGAAAGACCCTGTACATTCTCGATGAACCGACGACCGGGCTGCATACGGCCGATATTCATAAGCTGCTGGAGATCCTGCAGCGTCTCGTCGAGGGCGGTGATACCGTCATTGTCATCGAGCATAATCTCGATGTGATCAAGACGGCGGACCATATCATCGACCTCGGTCCCGAGGGCGGCGATCAGGGCGGCACTATTGTCGCGGAGGGTCGCCCGGAGGATATCGTGAAGGTTCCGGAATCCTATACGGGGAAATTCCTCAAGCCGTTGCTGGAGGAGAAATTTTGCTGAGCTGAATGGGCCGGAAGCATAGAATATAAAAATGCCGCCGGCGCAGATAAGCGCCGGCGGCATTGCTGTCAGAGAAGAGTTATGCACGGTTTGGTGACTGTTCGTAGGCGGGCAGGCGGTTCCGAATGAACTGCGTATCGATGTTTCCCGTCCGGAAATAGTCATCCGCCAGGATGTGCTGGTGCAGGGGAATGGTGGTGCGGATGCCCTTTACCTGGAATTCGTTGATGGCCCGCTGCATGATCTTGATGGCATCCCCGCGGGTGCGCCCATGCGTGACGATCTTGGCAATCAGGGAATCATAATACGGTTCAATGGTCAGTCCGGCATCAAAGCCGCTGTCAAAACGTACCCGCGGGCCGCCCGGCTCGTGCCAGCCCGTGATGGTCCCCGGGGAGGGGAGAAATCCATTGTCTGGGTCTTCGGCGTTGATGCGGCATTCGATGGCGTGACCGGTGAAGGTCACATCCTTTTGTTCGAAGTCCAGCGGTTCGCCGGCGGCCAGCCGGATCTGGGTGCGCACGAGGTCTATGCCGGTAACGGCTTCGGTTACGCCATGCTCGACCTGGATGCGCGGGTTGATTTCCATAAAGTAGAATTCATTATTGGAGAGGTCGAGCAGGAACTCCACGGTGCCGATGTTGGTGTAGTGGACGCTCTTGGCGGCCTTGATGGCCAGGGTGCCGACACGCTTGCGCATCTCGTGCGTGAGGGCAGCGGAAGGGGATTCCTCCAGGAGCTTCTGATTACGGCGCTGCAGAGAGCATTCGCGCTCGCCCAGATGGAGTACCGTGCCGAAGTTATCAGCGACGATCTGCACCTCAATATGGCGGGAGCGCTCAATATAGTGTTCGAAATAGAATTTCGTTTTTGTTATGTCTGTGAGCTGCAGTACGGAACGCAGCTCGTCCTCGTTGTGGGCGGTGTACATGCCCTTGCCGCCGCCACCGGATACGGGCTTGAGGATGACCGGATAGCCTACCTCACGCGCGGCTTCTATTGCCATCGCGTTGCCGGTCAGCGGTTCGCTTCCCTTGGCCATAGGGATGCCGGAGGGGAGCATGGCCGCGCGGGCAATGTCCTTGTCGCCTACCTGCCGGATGGTTTCAGCCAGTGGCCCGATCCAGGTCAGGCCGGCAGCGGCGACGCGGTCAGCAAAGGTAGCGTTTTCTGAAAGAAAGCCGTAGCCGGGATGGATGGCGTCGGCTCCGCTGTTTTTGGCGGCCTCGAGAATGGCATCCATGTTCAGATAGCTCTCAGCAGCATCAGCCGGGCCGATACAGCAGGTGATATCGGCCAGCTGCACATGCAGTGCGGAAGCATCCGCCTCTGAGTAAACGGCAACGGTCTCAATCCCCATTTCCTGGCAGGCACGGATGATGCGGACGGCGATTTCGCCGCGATTGGCAATCAGAATTCTCTTGAACATAAAAAAGCCTCCTCAAGTTATGTTACTAAGTATTAGGATGAAGTCTTAAATTTTACGATTACAATTTTAACACATAACCATGCCTAAAAGCAATAATAAATTTCAGCTATCAGTTTAATATCTTTTAAGAATACATTATACAGCTATGTTTTTCGATGCTGGCTGTAGGAACAGAGGGTGATACAGATGACCGATATCGTAGCGGAAAAGCTGCAGCTGCTGCCGGATTCTCCCGGCGTTTATATCATGAAGGATGCGCAGGGAAAAATCATTTATGTGGGCAAGGCAATCGTGCTGAAAAATCGTGTACGGCAGTATTTTCAAAGCGGCAAGAACCATTCACCCAAGGTGCGGGCAATGGTGGCCCGCATTGCCGATTTTGAGACCATACTGACGGGCTCGGAGGTCGAGGCGCTCATTCTGGAGTGCAATCTCATCAAGAAGCATCGGCCGCACTACAATATCAGCCTGAAGGACGATAAAAGCTACCCCTATCTCAAGGTGACGGTACAGGAGGATTATCCGCGGGCTTTTATTACCCGGCGCATCCTGAAGGATGGGGCCCGCTACTTTGGCCCGTATACAAATGCCGGTGCGCTGCATGAGAGCCTGCGTCTGCTGCGGCGGTTGTTTCCGCTGCGTTCCTGCAAGCACATGGATGTGGACCGTCCCTGTCTGGAGTATCATATCCATCGTTGCCTGGCCCCTTGTACGGGGGAAGTCGATCGCGAGGAATATGCGGCCATGATCCGCGAGGTCTGTCTTTTCATGGAGGGGCGTACCGAGGCGGTGGAAAAGGAGCTGGCCCGGCGTATGGCCGATGCGGCTGAGGCGCTGCAGTTCGAGCTGGCGGCGCGGCTGCGGGATCAGCTGCGCGCTGTGCGCAAGATTGCCGAAAAACAGCGCATCGTGACGGGCTCCGGCGATCAGGATGCGCTGGGCATGGCCCGCTCGGAGCTCGGCGTATGCGTGCAGATTTTCTTCATTCGCGGCGGCAAGATGGTGGGGCGCGAGCATTTCCTGCTGTCCGGAGCAGGGGAGGAGAGCGACGAGGCGGTGCTCTCCGCTTTTCTGAAGCAGTATTACCACCAGGCGGCTTTTGTGCCGCGGGAAGTTCTGCTGCCCTGTGGCCTGGAGGAACAGCCGCTGCTTGAGGAATGGCTGTCGGGCCGGAAAAAATCGCATGTACAGGTGCTTTGCCCCCAGCGGGGGACGAAGCGCGATATCGTGAATATGGCTGAGGGAAACGCGGCGAAATACCTTGCAGATGAGGCGGCGCGCCTCAAACAGGCGAACGCGCAGACTGTGGGAGCCATGGAGGAGCTCGGCCGCTATCTGCGTCTTGCCAAGCCGCCGCGGCGCATGGAATGCTTTGATATTTCCCATATCCAGGGTTCCGAGACGGTAGCCTCCATGGTGGTGTTCGAGGACGGCCTGCCCAAAAAATCAGATTACCGGCGCTTCAAGATACGCAGTGCGGAGGGCAAGCCGGATGATTTTCTGTCCATGCGTGAGGTCACATCCCGGCGTTATGGAAAGGCGGCACCGGAGGAACTGCCGGATCTCATCATCATCGATGGCGGCAAGGGACAGCTTTCTTCGGCGCTGGAGATCATTCGCGGGGCCGGTCATCTGACGGTCCCGGTGGTGGGGCTTGCCAAGCAATTTGAATACATCTTCACCGAGGGTGAATCCGATCCGGTGATCCTGCCGCGGCAGAGCCAGGCCCTGTACCTGGTGGAGCGCATCCGCGATGAGGCGCATCGCTTTGCAATCACCTATCATCGCAAACTGCGCGGCAAGCGCAATATGGTTTCGGTGCTGGATCATATCGAGGGCATTGGCCCGAAGCGCCGCAAGCTGCTTTGGGACGCGTTCGGCAGCCTGGCAAAGATCCGGGAGGCTTCGGTCGAGGAGCTCGCCGCTATCGATGGGATGACCTTTCCGGCAGCGCAGGCCGTGTACAATTTTTTTGCCGCTCAGGCCCTGCTGCATGGGCAGGCGGCGGAAAAAGGCGTGCAGCCGGTGGCAAACCGTGTATAATGGTGTTAGAATAAAGGCAGCACAGGTAAAGAGGGTTGCATATGAAAATGATTGACTTACATGTCCATTCGATTGTGTCGGATGGAAGCTATACGCCGACGGAAATTGCCGGACTGGCGGCTGAAAAGGGACTGGCGGGCTTTGCACTCACGGATCATGAATCCATTCAGGGGATTGATGAAGCAGCAGCGGCTGCGCACCGGCTGGGCGTGAGCTTCCTGCCCGGTATCGAGATCAGCGTCGAATATCGTGAGCGGCGCCTGCATATACTGGCTTTGGGATTTGTGCCGGAGCATCCGGCCTTTGTGGAGCTGTACCAAAAAATCCGGTCTGTTAAAGAGGCGAAGATACCGGAGCTTATTGATGGTATCCGTGCCCGGGGCATCGAGATTTCAGAGGATGTGGTGCGGCTGCACGCAGCGGGCCGTATCGACCGGTACGCGATCATGCGCTATCTGGTGGGGCTCAGGCTTTTTGACAGGGCGCAGCCGCTTTGGGATCAGTACATCAATCCGGTTGTACGCGAGTTGGGCATCGATGGCGATGTGCCGGCTGCGGAGGTCTTTGCGGCCATCCATGCGGCAGGCGGCATCACCTCGCTGGCGCACTTCCACAAACGCATCGGTCTCAAGGGGCTTTCGCGGGCGGAGCAGGAGGCTGCTATCCGTGAGCTGCATGAACTGGGGCTCGATGGTATGGAGCAGTGGTATCCGAGCTATACGGATGAGGATGCGGCATTTGCGGCACAGCTCATTGCAAAGTATGGTCTGCTGCCCACGGGCGGGACGGATTTCCATGGAACGAACCGTGTGGGCATCGAGCTGGGCAGCGGCTTTGAGAACAACCTGGCGGTTCCCTGGAGCGTTTTCGCAGCCATCGGAAAGCGCACCCGCGGCGCAGTTCTGGCGGATGCAGTATGCCTCGAAAAAAGGCAGTGAACGGGCGGAAAAAAAGATTGTAAATCGCGGCATTCATGGTAATATAGAGATAGACAGCGCGGCTGTACATGAAAACTTTAAGGAGGGCGTTTTATGAAGAAATGGGTTTGTTCCGTTTGTGGATGGATTTATGATGAGGAGCTTGGAGATCCCGATTACGATCTGGCTCCCGGCGTGCCTTTCGAGGAGCTTCCGGATGATTTCGTCTGCCCGCTCTGCGGCGTAGGCAAAGACCAGTTTGAAGAACAGTAAGCAAGGAAGGGGCTGCCTGGCAGCCTCCTTTTTCTGTCCGGGGCATTGTCTGCCGGGCAGGACAGCGATTGTGCAAAACGGATAAATATAATTAATGTTAAAATAAAATAATACCCGCTAATTCATTGATTTTTCAGAAGGATTTTGCTATAATTTAACTCGTAAAGGGCTTTGGCTCTTTTTTATTGAGCCGGGCGTCAGGACGGGCATTTTGGTTGTTGAGAGGGATGCTTCGTCGAAATAAAAGGAGGCTATTTTAATTATGAAAGTAACAGTTGTTGGTGCAGGTAACGTCGGTGCTACAGTAGCTAACGTTCTTGCGACGAAAAAGTTTGCAAGCGAAGTTGTTCTGCTTGACATCAAAGAGGGCGTTTCCGAAGGTAAGGCAATGGATATGATGCAGACTGCACATATGCTGAACTTTGACACGACGATCACTGGTGTTACGAATGACTATGCAGCTACGGCTGGTTCCAAGGTTATTGTTGTAACTTCTGGTATTCCTCGTAAGCCGGGCATGTCCCGTGAAGATCTCATCGGCACAAACGCTAAGATCGTAAAGAGCGTTGTCGATCAGGCTTTGAAATATTCTCCGGATGCTATCTTCGTTATCATCTCCAACCCGATGGATGCTATGACGTACCTGACGCTGAAGGATTCCAAGCTCCCGCGTGAGCGCGTTATCGGCCAGGGCGGTATGCTCGACAGCAGCCGTTTCAGATATTATCTTGCTGAGGCTCTTAAGGCAGCTGGTATCCCGGCTACTCCGACGGACATCGATGGCATGGTCATCGGCGGCCACAGCGACAAGACGATGGTTCCGCTCGCAAGCTATGCTACGTTCCGTGGCATCCCTGTAAGCCAGTACCTGAGCCAGGAAGCTATCGACGATGTAGTTGCCAAGACGAAGGTCGGCGGCGCTACGCTCACAAAGCTTCTCGGAACTTCCGCCTGGTATGCTCCGGGTGCAGCAGCAGCAGCTCTCGTAGAGGCTATTGCTACGGATGCTAAGAAGATGATTCCTTGCTGCGTATACCTCGATGGCGAATACGGCGAAAAGGATCTCTGCATTGGCGTACCGGTTCTGCTTGGTGCCAAGGGCGTTGAGAAGATCATCGACGTTAAGCTCGAAGGCGCAGAAAAAGACAAATTTGCAGAAAGCGTTGCAGCAGCTCGTCATACGAACTCCCTGCTCGGCGATGCTCTTAAATAATTCCGTTGCTTATCAAAGGCTCCTGCTTCGGCAGGAGCCTTTTTTATTGCCCCGAAAGTGCTGTGGTTATGTGTCTTTGCTCAAAATGTATGGAGAAAAAGGATTCTGCTAATAAGAAACTTAAATTAATTAATAATTATTATTGACAAATAAAGGTGGAGACAGTATAATATAAACATAGTCAACTTAAGGAGGAAATAAAATGGAAAACAATAAGCAGAATATGAGTGAAAATAAAAGTTGGACGACGACTCCGGGCTGGAGCGGTTACGTCGCAGAAAAGGAGCACGGTGCTGAGAATGGGACAAAGCCTTCTGTGGATAAGAAGGACGGGAGCTGGACCTGCACACCGGGCTGGTGCGGATACGTAAAGCACGACGAGAAATAATAAGGCCAGAAAAGGATTGCCGTTGCGGCAGTCCTTTTTTTGTAATTGAATCACAGACAAGTGGCGGGGAAACCGTTATAATAAAGATAAATGAAATGGGGGCGATGGTATGGCAGGAAAAATCGTGATCATAGGCTCTGGTCCGGCGGGAGTTTCAGCGGCGCTTTACGTTCAGCGGGCCGGTATGCAGGCCGTGGTGATCTCTCGCGGCAGCGGTTCGTTGGAGAAGGCTGAGAAAATTGAGAATTACTATGGCTTTGCTGAGCCATTGACGGGAGCAGAGCTCGAGGCTGCCGGTATTGCTGGCGCAAAGCGCCTTGGCGTGCAGTTTATCGAGGATGAGGTCGTCTGGCTGGGCATGAATGACAGCTTCACGGGTTTTGTCGTCAAGACGGCTGTGGCAGAATATGCGGCAGATAGTGTGATCCTCGCAGCCGGTGCTGCCCGCAGAGCGCCAAAGCTTCCGGGAATCAAAGAGCTGGAGGGGCGCGGCGTGAGTTATTGTGCTACCTGCGATGCCTTTTTTTATCGGGGCAAGCGGGCGGCTGTGCTGGGAAATGGCGAGTATGCGCTGCATGAGGCGGAGACATTGGTGCCGCATGCGGCTAAGGTGCTTCTGTTCACGGATGGACAGGAACCGGAATTCACGGTGCCGGAGCATATCGAGCTGCACAGGGAACGCCTGGCCGGTATCGCCGGGGAAAGCCGGGTGAATGGCCTGGAACTGGAAAACGGAACGGTGATTCCTACGGATGGCGTCTTTGTGGCTTATGGCACCGCGGGGAGCACGGAGCTCGCCCGCAAGATCGGCGCCGCCATTCAGGATGGGCATCTGCAGGTCGATACCGCGATGGCGACGAATGTGCCGGGGCTCTTCGCTGCCGGCGACTGCACCGGCGGTCTGCTGCAGGTGGCAAAGGCGGTATATGAAGGCGCCGCGGCGGGGCTTTCCGCAATCAAATACGTACGGAGCAAAAAGGAATAGGATTGGAGCAGTGAGCATGCAGAGAAATGAAGCAACGGATCTTTTCATACAGCATTTTTCCTTTTGGAAGGAGCTGACAGAGGCACAGAAGACCGAGCTCTGTGAGCATACCGGGCCGATGCACTACAAAAAAGGACAGCAGATATACCGGGGCGGGGACGACTGCCTCGGTGTACTGCTGATTAAAAAGGGGCAGCTGCGGGCGTATACGTTGTCCGAGGATGGTCGGGAGGTTACCCTGTACCGGCTGTTTTCCGATGATGTGGCAATTTTGACAGTATCCTGTGCGCTGCAGTCCGTGACCTTTGAGGTTTTTGTGGATGCCGAGGAGGATACGGAAGTGCTGCAGCTGGATGCAGCGGGCTTCCGTTCTCTGTCGGCGGCGAATATCTACGTCAAGTGCTTTGGCTATGAACGCGCTTCAGCCCGGCTTTCAGAGATGCTCTGGACCCTGCAGCAGATTTTGTTTTTGAGCGCGGATAAGCGGTTGGCGATTTTTCTTTTGCAGGAAAGTGAGAAAAGAAAAAGCGGGAAGCTTTCCCTTACCCATGAGCAGATTGCACGGTATATGGGCAGCGCACGCGAGGTAGTGAGCCGCCTGCTCAAGTATTTTGCGCAGGAGGGCATGGTCGAACTGGGGCGGGGCTCCTTGCGCCTTCTGGATCGTGAGCGTCTTGCTGCGTTGGCCCGGTAAAATAGCACGAAAAAAGGAGAAGGCGGGGGCCTTCTCCTTTTTTCTGAGATTTGAGGGATTATTTTAAGAGGTTCAGAATGGATTCCTTAGGTTGTACACCCAGGGAAGAATTCAGCAGCTTGCCGTCTTTGAAGCTGATGAGCGTAGGGATACTCATGATATCATACTTCTGTGCGAGCTCAGGCTGCTCGTCCACATTGACCTTGCAGACTTTGATGGAAGGGGTTTCTTCGGCTATTTCATCGACGACAGGGGAGAGCATGCGGCAGGGACCGCACCAGCTGGCCCAAAAATCGATGAGAACAGGCTTATCTGCCTGCAGGACCTCCTGCGCGAAATTTTCTTTGGTAACTACTGTAACTGCCATGCGAATCGCTCCTTTGTTTTCTTGATATGTTTATTATAACGTATGGGGAAGAGCACTTCTGTAACTGAATCACACAGGAAAATTTATTTTTCGGGGGAAAAGGAAAACCAGGCAGCCCGGGGAGACTGCCTGGTTCCTAAGAGGATGGTCCAAATATATAAGAGTAGGATGGGAAGCTTATTTATTGAAGTAGCGCTGGAGAAGACCCTTGAAGCCGCAGCCGTGACGGGCTTCATCCTTTGCCATTTCATGCACAGTATCGTGGATTGCGTCGAGATTCTGCTGTTTTGCCATGACTGCCAGCTCTTTTTTGCCAGCGCAGGCGCCATGTTCAGCATCTACACGCATTTCCAGGTTTTTCTTGGTGCTGGAGGTAACAACCTCACCCAACAGCTCAGCAAATTTTGCAGCATGTTCAGCTTCTTCAAAAGCATAGCGCTTGAAGGCTTCGGCGATTTCCGGATAGCCCTCGCGGTCAGCGACACGGCTCATAGCGAGATACATGCCAACCTCGGAGCATTCGCCGTTGAAGTTCTGACGCAGCCCCTCAACGATTTTCGGATCTACACCTTCAACGATGCCTACCCGATGTTCATCGGCAAAAACGAGATCGCCGCTCTGTTCAACGAACTTGGAAGCGGGAGCCTTACAGATCGGGCAGATGTCCGGTGCCTTTTCGCCTTCATATACATAACCACAGATGCTGCAAACAAATTTTTTCATATTCTGATTCCTCCGTTATTGTTATTATCACCGGTAGGTCCGGTGCTCACTTGCTATGCTTTTATTATAGGCATTGTCTGCGGAAAAATAAATCATCGAATTTGGCAATGAGAGACGATTAGCAGCGATTAACTCCGGCGGACGGCAATATTCATTTTTGAGCGCACTTTTTTAAAAATATTATTAATGGATAATTATTATTGAATAAGGCAGGTCGAAATAATTTGGCGTTTATGGTATAATTGAACATCATAGAAAATCAGGAGGGATGATATGCTGCAATGCAGAACAAGCTCTCCGGCGGAAACCGCCGCACTGGCCTTTCGGCTTGGAGAGAAAATTCCTTCCGGGACGGTTTTGTGTCTCGAGGGTGACCTCGGGGCAGGGAAGACCCTGTTTGTCCAGCATTTAGCCAGGGCTATGGGGGTGACGGACGAGGTCACGAGTCCGACCTTTAATCTGATGAATGTCTATAAAGGAAGAATGACGATCTGTCATTTTGATCTCTATCGGCTTGAGAGCGATCTGGAGCTTGAGGAAATCGGCTTTTATGAATATGCGGAGGACCCGGAGGGACTGGTGGTCATTGAGTGGCCCGATAAATTTCCCGATGCGTTGCCGGAGGATCATATCTATATAAAGATAGAACGTACCGCAGGCGATCCGGAGGAACGGAACATCACCTTTTCGCTGCGGGGAACCAAAGATGAAGTACTGTATAAGGAGCTGGATGGGATTTGCCAATTTTAGCATTGGATACCTCGACACTGGTATCGAGTGTGGCGGTAGCCACATCAAATAAACTGCTGGCGGAGCTGACGGTAGAGACACGGCTTACGCATTCCGAAACGCTCATGCCGCATATCGAGCAGGTGCTGGCCATGGCGGATATCGACCGCAAGGACCTGGCTGGCGTCGCGGTGAGTATTGGACCGGGGTCTTTCACCGGACTGCGCATCGGCCTGGCTACTGCCAAAGCGATGGCCTATGCACTGGACCTGCCGCTGCTGGGAGTGCCGACCATGGAGGCTTTGGCCTGTCAGTGTCCGGTGCCGGGCATCTGTGTGGTGCCGCTCATCGATGCACAGAAAGGAAATGCCTATATGGCTGTCTATAGCTGGGAGGATGGTGAGCTGGTCGAGCGGCAGGCGGTCGAGGTGCTGTCTGTCGATGAATGCCTGGCGCGCTGTGCGGCACTTGGCCGTCCGTCCATTCTGCTCGGAGATGCTGCTGTGCGCAAGGTGGCGGGGAAGAAAGAACTGCCTGCCGGTGTGCAGATTGCGATGCCGCATATTGTGATGCCGCGGGCTGCCGGAACGGCAATGCGCGGACTTCGTATGCTGGCGGCAGGTCAGGCGGGATCGGTCATGGATATGGAGCCGGTCTACATTCGCCGCTCGGAGGCTGAGGTGCTTTGGGAAAAGCGCCAGAAGGAGCAGGCATGATTCATTTTCGGCAGATGACGCCGGAGGATGCGGCAGGCGTGGAGCTTGTGGAAAAGGCGTCCTTTGCAGTGCCGTGGTCACGGCAGGCGTTCTGGCAGGAGGCGGCAAGCGAGCGGGCTTACTACCTGCTGGTGCTGGAGGATGAGAAGATCATCGGCTATGCGGGGACCTGGATCATTCTCGATGAGGCACAGATTACGAATGTAGCGATAGCACCGGAATATCGCGGTCGCGGTATCGGCAGCCAGCTCATGGCTGCGCTCATCCAGGCGGTGAAAGCCAGGGGGGCGACGGCTATGACCCTGGAGGTCCGGCCCTCGAATGCGGCGGCCATCGCGCTCTATACGAGCTTTGGCTTCCGTGATACCGGCCGGCGTCCTGGTTATTACCAGGACAATGGCGAAGATGCCATCATCATGTGGAATACGAAATTGTGAGGAATGTGGAGGACTATTTTGGAAGAAGAAATTTTGACGCTGGCCATCGAGTCGAGCTGCGATGAAACATCCGCAGCTGTGCTGCGCGGCGGCCGCTGCGTTTTATCGAATATCATTTCGACGCAGATTCCGGTGCACCAGAAATTTGGTGGTGTCGTGCCGGAAATCGCGTCACGCAAGCATATCGTGAATATCATGCCCGTCATTGATGAGGCGCTGCGGAAGGCAGAGGTTTCGCTGGCGGATATCCAGCAGGTGGCCGTGACCTATGGGCCGGGGCTCGTGGGCGCCCTGCTCGTCGGAGTGTCAGCGGCAAAATCACTGGCCTTTTCGCTGGGCGTACCGCTCATCGGCGTGAACCATCTGGAAGGGCATATCTTTGCGAACTTCCTGAGTGCGCCGGAGCTGGAACCGCCGTTTATGGCACTCGTGGTGTCCGGTGGGCATACCTCGCTCGTCCATGTCAAGGGCTACAATCATTTCTCGCTCATGGGACAGACGCGGGATGATGCGGCTGGCGAGGCGTTTGATAAGGTCGCACGGGTCATGGGGCTGCCGTATCCGGGGGGGCCGCAGATCGACCGCCTCGCGAAAGAGGGAAATCCGCAGGCGATTGATTTCCCTAAGGCGCTGCAGGAAAAGGGAAATTACGAATTCAGCTTCAGTGGACTGAAATCCGCGGTGCTGAATTATCTCAACAGCATGAAGCTCAAGGGACAGGAAATCAACAAGGCTGATGTAGCGGCATCCTTCCAGAATTCGGTGATTGAGGTGCTCATTGCCAAGGCGATGGAAGCCATGGAGCAGACGGGTATGGATACTCTGGTGCTGGCTGGCGGCGTTGCCGCGAACAGTGCCCTGGAGTCGCGGCTGCGGGCAGCTGCGGAGGCCCGCGGGGTGAAGTTCTATTATCCGAGTCATATCCTGTGTACGGACAATGCGGCCATGATTGGCTGCCGGGCCTATTATCAGGGACAGGCCGGCGGTTATTCGGATCTGTATCTCAATGCGGTGCCGGGGCTGAAGCTGCAGGATGTTGCGGCAAAGGCCTGAGGCGGCGGAAAACAATATAGTGAGCCATTCAAAGGAGAATGGGGAAAGAGATCTGTTTTTTGACGGGTTTTCTTTCTTCTGTTCTCCTTTTGTTTTTGCATACAATATTTTTATGGTAGAAAGAGAGGGAAAAACAGGAATTTAGAGGGAAAACGATGAAAGTAACAGCATGGGGGTAATGACAATGGAAACTTTGGCAGAGTATTGCCGTACCTATACGAAACTGACGGCTATGCAGTGTGAGCTTTTAAAGCGCATGAGTATCTGCTTTCCTTTTGCGGCGGATCTCACGCATGCACATGTGAGTGTCTATGCGATGGCGTCTGAGCCCGGACATTTTGTGGTGCTGTCCCATGACAAGCCGCATACGATCTTCAGCCCGGCGGAACTGGCCTCACCGGGGCGCGTGGTGCCAATGATCGAGGAGCCGCTGGTGAGCTATACGATGCGCACGGGCAAGCCCATCCACGGAAAACGGGAATGGACCTTCGGCAGCAGTCTCGATATGCATACCTTTGCAATTCACGATGGCGCGAATGTGATTGCTGTCGTGAGTTTTGAGACCAGCAGCGAGGATATCCGGGTCAGCGGCTATGCCAAGCTCCTGGAAACGGCCCGGCTCATCCTGATCAATGCCCGTAAGAATCTGGAGCGGGATATGTACCGTTCCATATCCTCCAGTGACGGCATTATCATCACGGATAACAACAATCGCATTATCTTTGCAAATATCGCGGCGGTGCGCATCTATAAGGTGCTTGGCGTCGCAAATCTCATCGGCTGCCATCTCTTTGATCGGCAGCTCACGATGCACATCACCAAGGAAACGATCGCGAGCCGTCGTCCTTATGAAAAGGAGCTGGAGGCTGGCGGGCTGGTGCTGGTGCAGCGGAATATACCCATCATGGAGGGCGGTGCACTGCAGCGCCGGGTCGTGGTGATTTCCGATGTGACCGAGGTGCGCCAGAAGGATAAGGAAATCCTCGTAAAATCAGCAGTTATCCAGGAAATCCATCATCGGGTCAAGAACAACCTGCAGACGATTGCGAGCCTGCTGCGGCTGCAGGCCCGGCGTTCGAAATCTCCGGAGGTCAAGGCGGCCCTCAAGGAGAGTGTAAACCGCATTCTGAGCATATCGGTTGTGCATGAATTCCTTTCCCAGCAGGACGCCGAGCACATCGATGTCGTCGAGGTGACACGGAATATCCTGGAGCTTGTTGCACAGAATATGGTGGATCCGGAATTTGTTCTGGAAACGAAGTTTACGGGACCGGATATCATCCTGCCCTCGCACCAGGCCAGCAACCTGGCACTCATTGTCAACGAGCTCATACTCAATTCGCTGGAGCATGCGTTCCAGCAGCAGAAGACCGGGCTCATTGGTCTCGATATCCGTCGGGGCGAGCAGGCGTATTTCCTTGATCTGTACGATAATGGCAGCGGCATTCCGGAGGACTTTGATGTCAGCCGGGCAAAATCGCTTGGTCTGCAGATTGTGCGCACGCTCATTGTTGATGATATGGGAGGAACCTTTGCACTCGTGAAGGATCATGGAACGCATGCCCGGATAACGATTCCGCGCACGCTAGAGGAGGAAGCTGAAAAATGAAGCCTTTAAAAATTGTCATTGCCGATAACGAGTCCATCATCCGCATGGATCTCAGGGAATTGCTGGAGGAGGCCGGGCACGAGGTCGTTGGTGAGGCCATCGACGGCTATCATGCGGTTGAGCTCACACGCAAGTATCAGCCGGATCTTGTCATCATGGATATCAAGATGCCGGATATGGACGGTATTGCCGCTTCTAAAATCATTTCTGATGAAAAGCTGGCTCCGGTATTGCTGCTTACAGCCTTCAGCCAGCCGGAAATCGTGGAACGCGCAAAGGAATCCGGTGTGCTGGCCTATCTCGTCAAGCCGGTGCGGGAAAACAACCTGTTCCCGGCGATGGAGATCGCACTGTCGCGCTTCCAGGAAATGCAGCAGCTGGAGGGCGAGCTCGATAAGCTCAAGGGCTCCCTGGAGATGCGGAAGACGCTGGACCGGGCGAAGGGCATCCTCATGGATGCCTATAATCTCTCTGAATCCGAGGCTTATCGCCGCATCCAGCAGTACAGCATGGCCAAGCGCAAGACCATCAAGGAGGTGGCGGAGGCGATTGTTCGCTCTGCGATGAAAAACAGATGATGGAGGAATGTGATTTTCCATAAAAAATCCATGCAGGTGGTAGCACACTGTGTTATAATGAAATTTGTTTTTCATTACCGGAAAGGAATAAAATTTAGGGGGATTTTTTTGTGGACATAAGTTTTGTTGAGCTGTTGAAAACAGTCATCCTGGGTGTGGTAGAGGGCCTCACGGAATGGCTGCCGATCAGCAGCACCGGGCACATGATCCTGGTGGATGAATTCATAAAGCTGGATGTATCGAAGGCCTTTATGGATATGTTCCTCGTCGTCATTCAGCTCGGAGCCATTTTGGCTGTTGTGGTGTTGAATTTTGAGAAATTGAATCCGTTTTCGTCATGGAAGTCGCGCAGCGAGAAGCGCGCAACCATCGATCTTTGGGCGAAGGTCATCGTGGCCTGTATTCCGGCAGCGGTCATCGGCCTGCTGTTCAATAAATACATGGAAGAGCATTTCATGACGGCACCGGTCGTTGCGACAACGCTGATTTTCTATGGTATCATGTTCATCGTCGTAGAGAATTACAATAAGCATCGGCAGCCGCGGGTCCGCGATCTCGATCGCCTGGACTATAAAACAGCCTTCATCATCGGACTCTTTCAGGTATTGTCGCTCGTGCCGGGAACCTCGCGTTCGGGCGCGACAATCCTCGGTGGTATACTCTTCGGTACCTCGCGCTATGTAGCCGCGGAGTTTACCTTTTTCCTGGCGATACCGGTCATGTTCGGTGCGAGCCTGCTCAAGATTGTGAAGTTCGGCTGGCACTATACCGGGGCGGAAATCCTCATCATGGTCGTGGGTATGGCGACGGCGTTCGTGGTGTCTATTGCGTCCATCAAATTCCTGCTGCGCTACATCAAGAACAATGATTTCAAGGCCTTCGGCTGGTACCGTATCGTGCTTGGTATCATTGTGATTGCGTATCTGCTGCTCATTGGTGATCCTACACAGTCTTAATGGAGGAGGAAACGATAATGAAGTTCATTTCCTGGAATGTCAATGGACTGCGGGCCTGTCTTACCAAGGGCTTCATGGAGTCCTTCAAGGCGCTTGATGCCGATGTGTTCTGCCTGCAGGAAACGAAGATGCAGCCGGAGCAGGCCATCCTGGAGCTCAATGGCTATACCCAGTATTGGAACAGTGCGGAAAAGAAGGGCTATTCCGGTACTGCGGTCTTTTGCCGGCAGAAGCCGCTGCAGGTGACCTATGGGCTGGGCATCGAGGAGCATGATCATGAAGGGCGGGTCATTACGCTCGAATATCCGGAGTTTTACTGTGTTACCGTATATACGCCGAATTCCAAGCGTGCCCTGGAGCGACTGGAATACCGTATGGAATGGGAGCGGGTATTCCGCTCGTATCTGCTGGAGCTCGACGCGAAGAAGCCGGTGATTGTCTGCGGGGATCTCAATGTGGCTCATACGGAGATCGACCTGAAAAATCCGCAGTCCAATCATAAGAATGCGGGCTTTACCGATGAGGAACGCGGAGCTTTTACCGGGCTGCTGGCGGCGGGCTTTACGGACACCTTCCGCGCGCTCTACCCGGATCGCACGGGTATCTATACCTGGTGGTCGTACATCCGCAAGGCCCGTAATACAAATGCGGGCTGGCGTATCGATTATTTCCTGGTATCCGATCGGCTGAAGGATCGAATCCAGGCAGCGACCATCCACAATGAGATATTGGGCAGCGATCACTGCCCGGTCGGACTGGAATTGAAATAGTATCGGGAACTGCTGCAGAAATTGCGGCAGTTCTTTTTGTTCCCTGGGACAGCGTACACGGGCCCTGGCGGCTGGCATAGCAGGTATTTTGTGAACATTGTATGGGGGCTTTGTGTTACAATAGAGGGAACAGCAGGAGGAGGACGAAGCAATGAAGATGATTGCCGGCCTGGGGAATCCAGGCTCAGAATATGCACGGACAAAACACAATGTGGGTTTTATGTTTTTGGATGCCCTGGCGGAAAAGCTGGGGGCCGATAACTGGAAAACAAAATACGATGCTCTGGTCGCGGAAGCGCGCATCGGCACGGAAAAGGTGCTGCTGGTAAAGCCGCTGACCTATATGAATGAGAGCGGCCGGGCCGTCGGGCCGCTCATGAGCTGGTACAAGCTCGCGCCGGAGGACCTCATCGTCGTGCACGATGATATGGATATTCCGGCCGGAACGATCCGCATTCGGCGCAAGGGAAGTGCGGGCGGCCATAACGGGATGAAATCCATTCTTTATCATGTGGGGGATGAAAATTTCCCCCGGCTGCGTATCGGCATCGGCCGTCCGCTGCCCGGCTGGACGGTTGTAAAGCATGTGCTGGCACCATTTTCTGAGGAGGACGCGCCGAAGATCCGCGAGGCTATTGACTATCTGCTGCCGGCGCTGGAATGCGTGGTCACGGATGGCGTGGACCTGGCGATGAATCGGTATAACCCGAAAAAGCAGAAGGCTAAGAAAAAACAGCAGGCCGCAGTGCAGGAGGCTCCGGAAATTATGGAAGCCGCAGCGGCACAGGAGGAAAAATGAGCGAGGAAATCAGAGCATTATACGCCGATGATGAGGGAGAAATCTTTGACGCACCAGGTTTTGCCGGTCTGGGCCGCACGGGCAGCGAGGCGGTGCGGCTCCAGCCGGAGGATCTTATTCCGCTGCCGGAGAGCGCGGACCTGATGTTCCTGCCGGATCGTCTCGCGCTGGGGCAGACGCCGCAGGGGGAGTGCATGCCTATTACGGGCCGGGCGGTAGCCGCCATTCTGCCCGCAGGCTATACCCGCCTCTACATGCCGGCCTATGAACGCCAGGAGGGGGCTGCGCAGCTGCCGCTCTACGGCTATACAGCGGTCGTGCTTTATAAGGATGCGCTCTATACGGCTGCCATGTATACGGATGAAAATGCCAAATGGGACCCCGTGCATTATAATACGCATGATCTCAAGAAGCTCGTGAAGCGTACGGTCAGGGATCTCAAGGGCAACCGCATCGCGGAGCACCTGGGGAACTGTTCCCTGGAATGGCACTGCTGCACGGCACAGAACCTCTTTTATCGCCGCTGGGAGGCCGGAATTCCCGCCTCGCCGGTCTGCAATGCCAATTGCTTTGGCTGTATATCCCTGCAGCCGGCGGAGTGCTGCGAATCACCGCAGAGCCGCATCAAATTCCGGCCGACATCGGAGGAGATTGCCGAGGTCGGCATCTACCACCTGCAGAGTGCGCCCGAGGGCATCATCAGCTTTGGACAGGGCTGCGAGGGCGAGCCGTCGCTGGCCGCGGACAACATTGCAGGCGGCATTCAGCTCATCCGGCAGGCTACGGACAAGGGCCAGATCAATATCAATACGAATGCGGGCTATACGGAGGGCATCCGGAAGATTGTCGATGCGGGGCTCGATACGATGCGCGTGAGCATCATCAGTGCGCTGCCGGAGAGCTATGCCGCCTATTATCGCAGCAGCTATGAGCTCGAGGCGGTCAAGGAATCCATCCGCTACGCGCTGGCCCATGGGATCTACGTTTCCCTGAACATGCTTTATTTCCCCGGCTTCAATGACCGCGAGGAGGAACTGGCGGGCTGGAAAGCCTTCTTCCAGGAGCTGCCGGTGCAGATGATCCAGGTACGTAATCTCAATATCGATCCGGATGCCTTCATGGAAATCATGCCGGCTGCCAGGGGCCGCGCGGTGGGAACCCGCGTATTCCTGCAGGAGCTGCAAAAAAGCCAGCCCCAGCTCGTGATCGGCAGCTTCAGTCATTTTGTTGAGGAAAAATAAGGCGGGACAGTATGCTGCCGGCGCAGGCAGTGTACCGGCAGCACCCGTTTCGTTGCAAGCGCATGGACAGGGGTGCCGTGCCTGCAATTTTATCAGCGTTAAAACAACTGTTGAAATTTTCAGGAAATGACTTTATAATTGAAAGAGAAGCATTGTAATTTGCTATACTGGGTGGGAGGCGATTCTTATGTTCAGGGTATTACCTTTCAATATCAAGACGAATGTGGAACGTGGCCGGGATCTTTTGGGGAATCTGGTGGATACCCTCGTGGACCAGCCGCTGCATCCGCTGGAGAAGGCAGGCAGTATCCTGTTTCCTTTCCGGGTGGATGTCATCGAAATGCCGGATTGCTACGAGATCCATGCGGAGCTGCCGGGTTTTTTGAAGGAAGAAATCACCCTCACGTATGAGGATGAACAGTATCTGACGATTCGGGCCGAGCGCGCGGAGGCGCAGATCACGGGGCGCTATCTGGCGCATGAACGGCGCAGCGGGAAATTCGAGCGGTCGTTCCAGGTGGATGGCATTGAGGCGGCGGGCATTGAGGCCTCCTTTACGAATGAAAATGGCGTGCTGCGTATCCGACTGCCAAAGCATAGTGAGGAAACGCCAAAAACGGTCATCGATATAGGCTGACAAAAGGTGGTGCAGGCTGCAGAGACTGCACCACCTTTTTTGGAAAATTTTTTCTTTGCGAAAGGGTTTTTGCCTTCCCGGGTGGAATTTATACATAATGGAGAAAGGTAAAATATAGGCAGTTCGGAGGTTTTTTTTATGGTTGATGAGAGAGATTGGTCAGAATTCAAAAGAAAGCTCAAAGCCAAGACAGAAATAGATTTAGATCTTTATAAGGCGCCGCAGATGCAGCGCCGCATAGGAAATTTAGCGCAGCGCAATGGGTATGCGTCGTATGCGGCGTATTTCGATCATGTGGCGCAGGATAAGGATGATTTCGCGGCCTTCATTGAGTACCTTACGATCAATGTGTCGGAATTTTTCCGTACGCCGGACAAGTTTTCCAAGCTGGAGACCGATGTCATACCGGATCTTCTCACGCGCAGCCCCAAGCTCAATATCTGGAGCGCTGGCTGTTCCATCGGGGCGGAGCCATATTCGCTTGCGATGATTATGAAGGAGATGACGCCGGGCAAGCAGCACCGTATTCTGGCTTCGGACCTGGATATTGAGATCCTCGCCAAGGCCCGTCAGGGTGTCTATACGGACAATGAGCTCAAGGCGATTTCGCCGGCGCGCAAGGCCAAGTATTTTGACACGCTGGATGGCGGGAAGTTTGCGGTGAAGCAGGAAATCAAGAACTGCATCGAGTTCAAGCGCCATAATCTGCTGAAGGACTCCTTCGAGACGGGGTTTGATCTGATTCTATGCCGTAATGTGGTCATTTATTTCACTGAGGAAGCCAAGGATCAGCTCTATGCGAATTTCTTCCGGGCCTTGAAGCCGGGCGGGGTGCTGTTTGTCGGTGCTACGGAAGCCATACTGAATTTCCGTAAGCTGGGCTATACGAGTTTTCAGCCCTTCTTTTATCAGAAACCGCTGTCGTAAGCAGTGTTATGGAAGGAAAGGGCGGAGGTCATTTTATGTATGCAAATCAGCAGGTCGAGCAGATTGGACGGGATGCGCTGGCTGAGCTGCAGATAAAGCGATTGGAGAAAACGCTGCACTGGGCATTTGAAAAAAGCCAGTTCTACAAGCGCAAGCTGGGCAAGGTTGGCTATTCCAAGGGCGCGTTTTCCTCGCTGGAGGATGTGGCGCGGCTGCCGTTTACCTATGGAGATGAGCTTATCCGGACATCGCCCTATGATTTTCTGACGATGCCTCTGAGCAGCGTGCTGCGGGTAGCCCAGCTGGGACAGTCGCATTCATTGCTGAAGATGTATTCCAATGGCGATATTGCACACCATGTCGAAATGATGACCCGGGTGCTGGTGGCGACTGGAGTCACGCAGGCTTCCGTGGCAGGTATCCTGGGGGATCTGTCTGACAGTCGCCTCATGGATATCCAGTATGCGCTGGAGATGATCGGGACGACGACCGTACTGCTCGGCACGGACATGCGCCGGGCGTCGGTGCTCATGGAAAGTGCGGGGGTGAATGTACTGGTGAGCGATCCGCGCCTCATCATGCAGTTTGTCGTCAATCAGCAGGCAATGCAGGAGGACCAGGAAAGCGAGATGCTCACGACGGTCATCTGCCTGGAGGAGTCCATGCAGAACCCGATGCGGGGCTATATAGAGAAGCGGATTGGTGCGAAGGTGTACAATCTGTTCAGCTCGGCGGGACTTGGCTGTGCGGGCGTGATGTTCCCCTGCCAGGAACGGCTGGGGCATCATATTCAGGAGGACTATTTCTATCCGGAGGTTATCGAATTCGGCAACAGTCAGCCGATTCTGGCGCCGGGACAGGTCGGCGAGCTCGTGCTTACGACCCTGGCGGCGGAGGCGATGCCGCTGATCCGGTATCGTACGGGGCAGGCTGTCATGCGCATTGCTGAGCCCTGCACCTGCGGGCGTACGCTCATGCGGGTTGTTACACCGATGGAATACGTAGGGAATAGCTGATAAAAGCGTTCTCTGCCGCAACGGGCGGCGGGACGTGTTAAACCGAGGGGCCTGCAGTCGCTGCAGCCCCTTTTTCATGTTTCGGGAGGGAATAATTTTGCGATTCATTCATACAGCGGACTGGCATCTGGGGCGGAATTTCCGCGGGGTGCATCTGACGGAGGATCAGTCCTATGTGCTGGCGGATTTCCTGCGGATGGTAACGGACAGCCGGGCGGAAGCGGTCATCATCGCCGGGGATATCTATGATCGGGCCGTGCCGCCGACGGAGGCCGTAGAGCTTTTTGATGAGGTGCTTACCAAGCTGCTGCTTGAAAAGAAGGTACGTGTATTCTGTGTGGCCGGCAACCATGACAGCGCGCAGCGCGTGGGCTTTGGAAGCCGCCTGCTGGCGGGCCAGGGCCTTTTTTTGCGCGGACAGCTCACTGCGGATGCTGCACCGGTTGTGGTGGAGGATGCCTATGGGCCGGTCTATGTTTCTCTTTTTCCGTACATGGACCCGGCGGCTGTGCGGGGGGCTTATGGACGCCAGGAGATCATGGATTTTGATACGGCAACCGGTCTGGTCATCGAGGATGCCCGGAGCCGGATTCCGGCAGGGGCACGGAGCATTGCGGTATCGCATGCGTTCATCGCGGGCGGGCAGACCTCTGAGTCGGAGCGGCCGCTTTCAGTCGGCGGTTCGAGCAATGTGGGAGCAGGCCATTTCCGTGGCTACAGCTATACGGCGCTGGGACATCTGCACAATGCGCAGACGGCTGGTGCGGAGTGCATCCGTTACAGCGGCTCCCTCATGAAATATTCGTTTGATGAGGCGGGGCAGAAAAAAAGCCTGGCGGTGGTGGAGCTCGATGGTGCCGGTCAGGTATCGGTCGAGCTGCTGCCGCTGCGTCCACGGCACGATGTCTGCCGGGTACGCGGCTATATGGCGGATATTTTGCGGGACCGGGATACCTTTCCACGCTCTGAGGATTATATGGAGGTGGATCTGCTCGATACGGAGGCGGTGCTGGATGCCTATCGGAAGCTGCAGGATATCTATCCCAATCTGCTGCTCATCGACCGGCCGAATCTTTTGCGGGGCGGAGAACAGCAGTTGGTGAAAAGCAAGGACCGTAACCGTTCCTCACTGAGCCTCTTTGCGGATTTTTTTCAGGAGATGACCGCGGAGGCACTGACCGAGGAGCAGCGGAAAGAAGTATCGGACAGCATGGATCGTGTGCTGCGGGGTGAAAGGGAGGCGGAGCCATGCGACCATTAAAATTGACGATGTCGGCTTTTGGCCCATACGAGCGGGAAACCGTCATTGATTTCACAGCGCTGGGAGACTGCTCTTTTTTTCTCATCCATGGCGCAACGGGTGCTGGCAAGACGACTATCCTCGATGCTATCTGCTATGCATTTTACGGGGATGCGAGCGTGGCGGGGCGGACCGGCAGCATGCTGCGCAGTCAGCAGGCCGGGCCGGAGCAGGAAACCTTTGTGGAATTCATTTTCACAATCGGGGAGAAGACCTATCGCTTGCGCCGCAATCCGGATTATCTGCGCAAGAGCAAGCGGCAGACGAAAAATGGCAACGGTCTGACCGCGGAAACCGCGGGAGCGGAGCTTTGGCGCATCGATGGGGAGCCTGTCTGTCTCGTTACCGGACCGGTGAAGGTGACGGCAAAGATGACGGAACTGCTGGGCTTTGCGAGCGAACAGTTCCGCCAGGTCGTATTGCTGCCGCAGGGGGAGTTCCGCCGGCTGCTCATGGCGGATTCGATGGAACGCCAAAGCATCATGGAGGTGCTTTTCCGGACAGAGTTTTACCGCAAGATCGAGGACAGCCTGAAAGCCCGGGCACAGAAGATCAATACCAGCTATCAGGAGCTGCAGAAGGAGCAGGATTTTCTGCTTCGCGATACGGAGGCGGCGAACGTGGACGAATTCCGTACCCGGCTCGCTGCCCGGCGGGAGCAGCTGGCGGCATCGCAGCGCATGACGCGTGAACAGCAGAAAAACCGGGAGACAGCGCAGCAGGCGGAGCGGCAGGGGCGGGAGACCGCATCCCGTTTTGCGGCTCTCGATGCGGCCCAGCAACAGCTGGCGGGGGATGAAAGCAAGCTCGCGGTGGTTGCCGCTTTTCGGCAGCAGCTCGAGCGGGCGCAGCAGGCAGCAGGGCTGGCCGATGTGGAAGCGCAGGCGCAGCAGGCACTCCATGAGGCTGCAGAAAAGGAGACTGCCGTGGGCCAGCAGGAGCTTCGCAGTCAGCAGCTGCAGCAGAAACTGGCTGCTGCCCGGAAACATGCGGAAGAGATGCGGGCCAGAGAGCCGGAACGCCAGGGTCTGCAGCAGGAGCTGCAGCGGTTGACGGAATACGGTCAGCAGTCGGCGGCGATTGGTGAAGCCCGTCAGCGGCTGGCGGCCGCTGACGCTGAGGCTGGCCGCCTTCAGCAGGTACGGCAGGCAGCGGAGGAAAAGCGGCAGCAGTTACAGGAGGGGCTGGCAGCGCTGCAGCAGCAGGAAAAGCAGCAGACCCAGGTGGCCGCCGGCCGGGCAGCGCTTGCACTGCAGCTTGAAGGTCTGGAGCACCGCCAGCAGCTGCTGCTGGAATTTGAGCAGAGCCGGCAGGCGGAGCAGCAGGCTGTTGCGGGGCAGACCGCAGCGGAGAAGGCGGCGGAAAAGGCCGATGCAGTCTATGAAGAACAGCGGCGGGAGGTCGAACGCCTGCAGCATCTGTTTGCCGAGGGGCAGGCAGCCTTGCTGGCCAAGGAACTGCCGGCAGGGATTCCCTGTCCGGTATGCGGTTCCTGTGAACATCCGCACCTGGCGGTTTCGACAGAGCTGATTCCGGATGAAGCGGAGATCCGCCGGGCACAGCGGGAGCTGCAGAATCGGGACCGGTTGCGCCAGACGGCCGCTAAAGGCCTGCAGACAGCCCAGGCCGCAGGGGCGGCAGCTTCGAGCCGTCGGGCGGAGCGGCAGCAGGCACTGGGGGAGAATATTCCCGCGGCAGCTGATCTGCAGGCAGAACTTCAGGCAGCGCAGGCCGCGCTGCAGGCTGCCTGCACGGCCGAACAGGAGCAGCAGCGCCTGGCGGCAGCAATATCCCAACAGGAACGCGGCCTGACCCAGCAGGGGGAGGCCAGTGAAGCGGCCGCGGCCGCTCAGGTGAAGGCTGCACAGGAAAGTGCCCAGGCCGCCGGGATCTTGCAGGAAAAGCTGCGGTCATTGCCGGAGGAATATCAGGCTCCTGAGGCACTGGCTCAGGCCCGGGCCACCATACAGCAGCAGTTCACCGCGCTTACCGCGGAGCAGCAGGCGGCGGAAGATGCCTTTCATGCCCTGGAAACGGCGGCCGCAGCACAGACCGCGGCACTCACGGCTGCAAAAACAGCGGCTGCAGCAGGACGCCGGCAGGAGCAGCGCCTCACAGAGGCATTTGCTGAACGGCGTGTGCAGGCAGGCTTTGCCACATTGGAGGAGTATCGGCAGGCGCTGACGGGGAAATTTGCGACAGCGGAGGGAAGGTCTGCGGTTGCGCAGCGTATCCGCAGCTTTGAGGATGCGCATACCGCGGCGCAGGCAGCCTGGAAAAAGGCGAGTGAGGATACCCGGTCACTGGTGCGTCCGCAGCTGGAACAGCTTACAGCGGCCCTGGCGGCGGCAGAAAAAGCGGTGAACGAGAGCTATGCGGCGGAAAAGAAACTGGAGGCCGAGATCAACCGGCAGGGGCAGCAGCTCCAGCGGCTGGAGGCGCTGCTGACGAAGAGTGCCGGACTGGAAAAGGAATACCGTACCGTCGGACGGCTGGCTGCTGTGGCCAGTGGAGACAATGCATATCGCACCAGCTTCCAGCGCTATGTGCTTCGTTCACTGCTCAGTGATGTCGTCGAGGCGGCAAATTCGCGCCTGCGTCTCATGAGCCGCGGACAGTATGAGCTGCGGCAGACGCTGGAAGTGCGTGATCAGCGGAAAAAGGCAGGGCTTGATCTGGTGATTTTTGATGCCTATACCGGCTATGAGCGTCAGATGGCAACGCTGTCAGGCGGGGAATCCTTCCTGGCGTCCCTTTCGCTGGCGCTTGGGCTGGCTGATGTTGTACAGAGCTATGCGGGCGGCATCCGTCTCGATACGATCTTTATCGATGAGGGCTTTGGCACGCTGGATGCCGAGACGCTGGATATGGCAATCAAGGCACTGCTTGAGCTGCAGAAGGGCGGCCGGCTGGTCGGCATCATATCGCATGTTGAGGAGCTCAAGGAGCGCATCGACGCGCGGCTGGAAATAACGAAGCACCGGGAGGGCGGAAGTCAGGCCCGGTTCATCCTGGGGTAGGAGGAAGATTATGCTGGAATTTATCATTGGCCGGGCCGGAACCGGGAAAACAGAGGAATGTCTGCGGGCTATGCAGCAGGAGATGCGCCGGGAGGCGGTTGGCCCGGCGCTCATCCTGTTATTGCCGGAGCACATGACCTATAAGGTCGAGCGCCAGCTCGCTGCGGCAATGGAGGCGGAGGGCAGCGGTTTTTTGCGGGCCCAGGTATTCGGGTTTCGCCGCTTTGCCCAGCAGGTCCTGCTGGATGTTGGTGGTGCCGCCCGACCGCGCATCACGGAAATCGGGCGCCGGCTGCTTTTGAAGCGTGTGCTGCAGGCACAGGAGGACAAGCTGCGTTTTTTTCAGCGGGCAGCGCGGCAGCGCGGCTTTAGTGCCTCTCTGGCTGAGGCCGTGGATGAATTCAAGAGCTACGGCATCGTACCGGAGCGTCTTACCGCGGCGGCAGAGAAGGTCAGTGATACCCGTCTGCAGGATAAGCTGCAGGATTTGGCGCTGCTCTATGATGGCTTTGCCGCAAGCATGGCTGGCCGCTACAATGATGCCGGCGATCTTCTGGATAAATTGGCAGCGCGGCTGCCGGAGGCATCGCTTATTGCCGGGGCGGAAATCTGGGTAGACGGATTCATTTTTTTCAATCCTCAGGAAAAGCAGATCCTGCGGGCACTGCTGCAGCAGGCGAACCATGTCCATATCACGCTGCCGCTGGATGCGGGAGACTGCCCGGAGGAAAATCGCCGTGAAACGGGTATTTTCCATCGTGCCTACCGGACCTTTCAGGAGCTGCAGCTGCTGGCCGGAGAACTGGGGCAGGAATGCCGCGTCCGCAGTTTGCCGGCAGCGCATCGTTTCCAGGCGGGGGGATTGGAAAATATCGAGCAGCAGCTCTTTCGTTTTCCGCAGCAGCCCGCGGCCGAGGCGACCGGGATTCAGCTTGTCGAGGCAGCCACACGGCGGCTTGAGGCCGAAGCGGCTGCTGCGGATATGCTGCGTCTTTGCCGCGAAAAGGGCTGGCATTGGCGGGATATTGGAGTATTGCTGCGCGATGGCGATGCCTATGAGAAAATGCTGGAGCTGGTGCTGCAGGATTATAAGATTCCCTTTTTCAGCGACAGCAAGCGTCCGGGCGTGCATCATCCACTGGCTGAGCTCGTGCGTTCGGCGCTGGAGGTGCTGCATGGCTGGCGCTATGATGCTGTGTTCCGCTGTCTGAAGACGGATTTCTTTCCGGTGACCAGAGGGCAGGCCGATCTGCTGGAGAATTATGTGCTGGAATTTGGCATCCGTGGCTTTCGCTGGACGATGGCCGAGGATTGGCACTACCGGCGCGGCATGCAGGCTGAGGCTTCGGAGGAAGAGCTGCTCGCGCTGGAGCGCATCAATCTTGTACGCCGGGCAGTCGCTACGCCTTTGGCGGCATTGGAAGCAGCTGTCGGCCAGGCGAAGAATGTCCGTGAGCTCACGCGGGCAATCTACGAATTCCTGCAGGAACTGGCGGTCCCGGAGACGCTGGCGAAATGGGCCCAGGAAGCAGAGCAGGCCGGCCGCCTTGTCGAGGCGCGCGAGCATCGGCAGGTCTGGGACGATGTGATGGAGCTCTTGGATCAGCTGGTGGAAACCAGTGGGGAGGAACTGCCGGATCGCAAGGAGTATGAGGCCGTGCTGGGTGAAGGACTGGATGCGTTGGAAATCAGCCTGATTCCGCCGGGCCTCGACTATGTCACCATTGCGTCCTTTGATCAGAACAGTCTGGACAATGTGCGGGCCGTCTATATTCTCGGAGCCAATGAGGGCATCATGCCGCGCCGGAGCCAGGAAAAGGGGCTGCTTTCCGATGCCGAGCGGCTGTATCTGGCGGATGCCGGGGTAGAGCTGTCCTCAGGCTCTGTCGAGGGGAGCTTTGGTGAGAAATACTTGCTGTATCGTGGCTTCACGGAAGCCCGCGAATACCTCTGGGTATCCTATGCCCTGGCGGATGCTGCGGGCAACGGCTTGGAACCGTCGCCGCTGGTGCGCCGGCTGCGGCGCATTTTTCCGCAGCGCCCTGTGCTGTCCATTCCGTTGGAAAGCATGGAACGCAGGGATTCGCTGCAGGCGGCGGAGGGGCGGCAGGCTGTTTCCGGCCTGGCATCCGCGCTGCGCGGCTGCCGGGAGAAGCATCAGCTGGCATCGCTCTGGCGGGAGGTCTATAACTGGAGCCTGGAGCAGCCGGCACTGCAGCCGGCTCTCCAGATGGTCATCCGGGGACTCTTTGCACAGGCGGATACGGACCGGCTACCAGCTTCCCTGGCACGGCAGCTCTATACGAAAAATCGGCGGCTGCAGGGCAGTGTGACGCGTTTTGAGCGCTTCCGCGGCTGTCCGTTCAGCCATTTTGCCCAGTACGGACTTCGTCTCAAGGAACGGAAGGTTTATCAGTTCCAGGCGCCGGACCGGGGCAATCTGCTGCACGATGTGCTGCGGGCCTTCGGTGAGGAGCTCAAGGCCCAGGGACGCCGCTGGCAGGAGGTTTCATCGGCGGAGGCTGCGGCTCTTTCTGACCGGCTGGTGGCCGAGCTGGCGCCGCAGCAGCAAAATGAGATTTTGCTGAGCTCCGCGCAGTACAAGAATCTTTTGCAGCGCCTGCAGGGCGCCGCCGAGAGTTCCATCCAGCGGATGATTGCACTGGACGCGGTGAGCCAGTTCCATCCGGCAGCCTTTGAACGCTCCTTTGGCCACGGGCCGGGGGCTATGCCGCCGCT
Organism: uncultured Selenomonadaceae bacterium; assembly: GCA_964520975.1. GTDB lineage: Bacteria > Bacillota > Negativicutes > Selenomonadales > Selenomonadaceae > CAZFPA01. The sequence continues at coordinate 46,178 of CAZFPA010000008.1, forward strand.
GACCTATGCGCTGCCGGAGGATTGCGAGCTTGAAATCATGGGAACCATCGACCGCATTGATATTGCTGAGGATGGCCGGTATTTTGTCATATTGGACTATAAGACCGGCAATGCCTGGATCAATCTGCTGGATGTATACTATGGCCTGCGCTTGCAGCTCCTCACGTATCTGCTGGCCGCACGCAATCTGCTGGCGCGCAGTCAGCAGGAGCCAGCGCTGCCGGCCGGCATGCTGTATTGCTTCCTGAAACGGCCCATGCTGTCGGTCAATCATCGGCCGAGTGCCAAGGAAGCGGAGGCTCTGCTCATGAAGGAACTCAGCATGCCGGGCTGGGTGCTCGCTGATCCTGAAATCATCCGGGCCATCGACAGTACGCTGACCTTCCTGCCCATCCGCTTCAAATCGAATGGGGAACTGGACAGCCGTTCCCAGGCCCGGGTCAAGACCGAGGAGGAATTTGCTGTTTTGCTCGATTATGTTTCTTATGTGCTGAAGGATACAGGCGCGGATATTCTGTCCGGTGAGATCAGTGCGAGCCCCTATATGCAGGAAAAGGGAAATGCCTGTACGTATTGCCAGTATCATGCGGTCTGTGGCTTTGACCTCCAGCTGCCGGGCTTTGCCTATCGGAAGCTGCCCGAGGCTGAGGATGCGGATATTATGGAGAAAATGAAGGAAGCCGGAGAGGAGGAAGGCCGATGAAGTGGTCACCGGAGCAATGGCAGGCCATTGCGTTGAGTCATAAGAATCTGCTGGTTTCGGCGGCTGCCGGATCCGGTAAGACAGCGGTGCTGGTCAACCGTATCCTGCGTCATCTGCTGGCCCGGGAGGAGGGGGTGGAGCCCTGGGATGTCGATCGTCTGCTGGTCGTCACCTTTACCAGGGCCGCCGCTGCGGAAATGCGGGCCCGTATCGAGAGTGAACTGCAGAAGGCGATTGCGGCGGACCCGGGCGATGAACGCCTGGAACGCCAGCTGGTATTGCTTTCCAATGCATCCATATCGACGCTGCATTCCTTTTGTCAGACCGTCATCCGGCAGAATTTTGCGGCGATCGATCTCGATCCGCAGTTCCGGCTTGCCAATGAGCAGGAGCTGGTCCTTATGCGTCAGGATGTGCTGGAAGAGCTGTTTGAGCAAAAATATGAGGCGGGAGAAGAGGGCTTTTTGCACTTTGCCGATGCCTATGGTTCCGAGCGGGGGGACGATGTCCTTTATGATATCGTGCAGTCGCTCTACGACTATGCGCAGAGCGAGACCTTCCCTGAACGGTGGCTGGAATCGCTGGCCGCATGCTTTGCGCTGCCGGACGGAGCCCGTTTGAAGGACACCGTATGGATGCCTGTCATACGGGCTGCGGTCGAGAGCAGCCTTGGAAAATGCCGGGAGGCCTTGCGGGCTTTTCAGGCAACTATTGCCGGACTTGGGGCTGAGGAGCAGCCGTTTTATGAAGAAATGGCGGCGGTGGCGGCGGCTTCCCTGGAGCGTATCGAGGCCGGCCTTGATGCCGGCTGGGATGAGACGCGCCTGGCCTTTGCAGCAATGGACTTCAAGACCTTTCGAGGCCAGCCCAAGACCATCGAGGCGGAAGATAAAGCCCGCCTCAGTGAGCTGCATAATACCGATATCAAAAAGCAGCTGGAGAAGCTGCGCGACCGCTTCTTTTTAGAGGAGGAAGCGGTCCTTTTGGAGGATCTGCGGGCGGAAGCACCTGTCATGCAGACGGTGACAGCGCTTGCGGCAGAGTTCGGTCAGGCTTTTGCTGCGGCCAAGCGGGAAAAGAATCTGCTGGATTTCAACGATCTGGAGCATTTTTCGCTGCAGATCCTCGGCACGCCCGATGCAGATGGGAAACTGCAGCCGACACCGGCGGCACAGGCTCTTCAGGAGCGCTTTCAGGAAATCATGGTGGATGAATATCAGGATACCAATGGCGTTCAGGAGGCAATCCTGTCGCTTGTGGTCCATCCGGGACGGGCCAATCTGTTTACGGTCGGCGATGTCAAGCAGAGCATCTATCGTTTTCGGCTGGCGGACCCGTCGCTCTTTTTGGAGAAATACCGCCGGTATCCTGTTTTGGGAGAGCGCTATGCGCGTATCGACCTCACGAGGAATTTCCGCAGCCGGGCATCCGTGCTCGGCGCCATCAACTTCCTGTTTGTACAGCTTATGGTGCCGGAGTCGATGGAGCTTACGTATGATGCCGCAGCGGCACTCTATCCGGGGGCGGCTTATCCGGAGCTGCCGGCCGAGCAGAGCCTGGATGGGGCGGCAGAGCTCATCATCATCGACCGGGAGGACGATGCCGCGGCAGAGGACTCTTCGATGGATGGTTCTGAGGAGCAGGAGGAACTGCGCGGTTTTGCCCTGGAGGCGCAGTATATTGCCCGTCGGCTGCGTGAACTGGCGGGGGCGGGCAAGCAGGTATTCGATAAGGAAACCGGTACCTACCGCAGTCTGTGCTGGCGCGACATCGTGATTTTACTGCGCTCGCGGAAAAATAAGGCCGATGTATTGCTCGATGCCCTGCGCACAGCAGACATTCCTGCCTATGCCTCGGTCAACGATGGATATTTCGCTGAGACGGAAATCCAGGTCATGCTGGCATTGCTGTCTGTCATTGATAATGCCCGGCAGGACATTCCACTGGCGGCAGTTCTCTACTCGCCCATTGGCGGCCTTACGGCGGCGGAACTCGCAGAGCTGCGCATCGCGGCTCCGCAGGAGGATCTTTTCGGGGCGCTGCTGCAGGCCAATGCGCCGGAGTCGACCTGCAGTGCGGAGCTGCGTGAAAAAGCGGAGCATTTCCTCCGGCAGCTCACCGGCTGGCGCAACCTGGCCCGGCGCAGCAGTGTGCCGGAGCTTATCTGGCAGCTCTACCGGGATACAGGCTACTACGACTATGCCGGCGGCATGCCCGGCGGCTTGCTGCGGCAGGCAAATCTGCGCATGCTGTGTGATCGGGCGGCCGATTATGAAAAGACGAATTTCCGGGGACTTTTCCGGTTTTTGCGTTTTATCGAGAAGATGCAGAAGATGGAGACAGACCTGGCTGTGGCCCGTACGCTCAGTGAGAATGAGGATGTGGTGCGCATCATGACCATTCATGAGAGCAAGGGTCTCGAATTTCCGGTGGTGGTGTTGGCAGATATCGGCAAGCAGTTCAATCTGCAGGATCTGTATGCTCCGCTGCTCATGCACCGTGAGCTGGGGCTGGGGCCGCGGCGCGTGGACCTTGAAAAATCCGTGCGCTATCCGACCTTTGCCCGTCAGGCGATTGCCCTGCGCATGACACAGGAGAATAAGGCGGAGGAAATGCGGGTACTTTACGTTGCGCTGACCCGGGCCAGGGAAAAGCTTATCCTCGTTGGCTCGGTGAATAAGGGACTCCAAAAGCGGGCGACGGAGTGGTGCCGTTTCCGGGAGTATCCAGGGACGCCTCTGCCGGGATATGCACCGCTGGATGCCAGCAGCTATCTGGACTGGATCGCTGCTGCAGTGGCCCGTCATGCCGATGGGCAGGTGCTTTGGAGCCTGGCGGATGTGGCGCCAGGTGCGGCCCCGCTCGATTACGCGCAGGATGCGCACTGGGACGTGCAGGTCATTCCGGCCGGTGAGCTGCAGGCGGAGGCGCCGGCGGCTGCGTCCGTGGATGCGATTTTTGCAGCCATCCGACAGCAGGAGCCGTTGCCTGTTGAGGCGGCAGTGCCTGAGATCCGGCAGCGTCTGGATTGGCACTATGATTTTTGCGGCGTCCAGGAGGTGCCGGCCAAGCTTTCCGTCACCGAGCTCAAGCAGCGCTTTTCGGAAAAAACAGCTGAGCGCGAGGCGAGGCCGCTGGTAAGCGCGCGGACCGAGCTCTTTTCCCGTCCTGCATTTTTGCAGGAGGAACGCCATCTCAAAGGCAATGAATACGGTACTATCATGCACAGTGTCATGCAGCACATGGATCTGCAGCAGACCCTGGATGCCGCCAATATCGAAGCGCAGCTCGCAATGCTCGTTGAAAAAGAAGTGCTGCTGCCGGAACAGCAGGCGGTCGTGCCCATCCGGGCTGTGCAGCGCTTTTTCAGCTCTTCACTGGGGCAGCGCATGCGAAATGCCAGCCGGCTCTGGCGTGAGATGCCCTTCAGCCGCATGCTGCCAGCCAGACGTTTTTATCCGGCCGTGGAGGATGCCGCAGAAAAGATATTCAGCCAGGGCATCATCGATGTACTGTTTGAGGAAGCTGACGGGCAGCTGGTACTGCTGGACTACAAGACGGACCGTGACACCCGTCCGGACAGGATACAGGAGCGCTATCATCTGCAGCTCGAGCTATACAGCGAAGCGGTAGAAGCGCTGATGGGGAAGCGCATCAAGGAGCGCTATCTCTATATGCTGCATGATGGTTCCGTTGTAGAGGTATAGCACAGAGCAGGATTTTGGGGCATTTTGTCGAAAGGTAACAAGGTTCTGACCCATTGGGCAGAAACAAATTTTTAAGGGGTGTTTTTATGAAAATCGGAAATCGTTTATGCAGGGGACTCATGCTGGGTATGCTGGCAGCGTCACTGGGGAGTGGAATCGGACAGGCAGCATCGCCTGCACCCGCACAGCCACAGGAAATCCGCATTACGGAGCTGGATGGTGTGTGCGTCGGCAATGCGCAGGATACACAGGCGAAGACCGGCGTCACGGTCATGCTTTTCCCGCAGGGGGCCCGGGCAGGGGTGGATATCAGCGGCGGTGGTCCGGCCTCCAGGGAAACGCCGGTCTTATCACCGACGACAGCCCCTACGCCGGTCCATGCGATTGTCCTGGCTGGCGGCTCGGCCTATGGGCTGGAGGCTGGCAGCGGCGTCATGCGTTACCTTGAAGAGCATGGGATCGGCTATAATACCGGCTTTGCTCTTGTGCCGATTGTCTGCCAGAGCGACATATACGATCTTTCCTATGGAAGTGCCACTGTGCGTCCGGATGCGGCCATGGGCTATGCGGCCTGTGCCGATGCCATGAAGAAGAGCGAGCCGCAGCAGGGGGCCGTCGGTGCCGGAACCGGTGCGACCGTCGGTAAGATCTGCGGCATGGAGCGTTCCATGAAATCCGGTCTGGGCATTTATGCGGTCCAGCTCGGTGATTTGAAGCTCGCTGCCGTAGTATGCGTGAATGCGCTGGGGGATGTTTATGATTATCGAAACGGGCAGAAAATAGCTGGCCTGCTGCAGGCAGATCGGAAAAGCTTTGCGGATACGCGGCAGGAGCTCTATAAGATTGCGCAGCCTGTGGACATGTTCCAGCGGAACAACACGACGATCGGGGCCATTCTTACCAATGGAAATTTCAACAAAGCGGAACTCACTAAAATCGCTTCGATGACGCGTAATGCCTACGCACGCTGCATCAATCCTGTAGGCACGCTGGCAGATGGCGATACCATTTATGCGGTTTCCTGCGGACAGATAAAGGCGGATCTCAACATGACGGGAACCCTGGCTGCTGATGTCATGGCAGAGGCAATCCGCCGGGCCATCGAGAACTCGAAGCTGTCGGATAGCGAGTACCTGGCATCCTGCCGCAAGCTCGGGAAGTAGGCTGCCATCGTGAAAAATACTTGACATGAAGTGCACTTCAGGAAGTACAATAGACAGCGAAGTAGATTCATTCTGTTTTATTTGGAGGGCTAAAAGTGGAAAAAGCAAAAGTGTATTTTACAGATTTTCGTACAGATGTAGGCACGAATCTTTTGCAGAAGCTGCAGCGGGTATGCCTGGCTGCGGGAATCAAGAACATCGACATGGACGGAAAATTCGTTGCAATCAAGATGCATTTCGGTGAGCTGGGGAATCTCTCTTTTTTGCGGCCGAACTACGCCAAGGCTGTAGCTGATCTGGTCAAAGCGCAGGGCGGTATGCCGTTTCTGACGGACTGCAATACGCTGTATCCGGGCAGCCGCAAGCATGCCCTGGAGCATTTGGATTGCGCGAATCTCAATGGTTTTAATCCTACGACGACCGGCTGTCAGATCATCATTGGCGATGGCCTGCGCGGCACGGATGATGTGGCGGTACCTGTCAAGAATGGTGAATATGTGAAGGAAGCCAAGATTGGCCGCGCTGTTATGGACGCCGATGTATTCATCAGCCTGGCACATTTCAAGGGCCATGAGATGACCGGCTTCGGCGGCGCCATCAAGAATATCGGCATGGGCTGTGGCAGCCGGGCTGGTAAGATGGAGCAGCATTCCTCGGGAAAGGTTGTCGTGGATGAAGAGCTTTGCCGTGGCTGCCGCCGCTGTGCAAGGGAATGCGGTTCGGATGCGATTACGTACGTAAACAACAAGGCGCATATCGATCCGGAAATCTGCAAAGGCTGCGGCCGCTGCATCGGTGCCTGCTCCTATGATGCACTTTCCAATTCCCAGTGGGATGCCGGCGATCTGCTTGATCGCAAGATGGCAGAATATGCACAGGCTGTCTGCCAGGATCGGCCGACGTTCCATATCAACCTGGCCATGGATATTTCACCGAATTGTGACTGCCATGGTGAAAATGATGCGGCTATTCTGCCGAATATCGGCATGTTTGCTTCCTTTGATCCGGTAGCTGTGGACCAGGCTTGTGCCGATGCCTGCCAGCAGCAAGCGCCGATGCCGAACAGCCAGCTTTCGGATAACCTGGCAAAACCGGATTGGCATCATCACCATGATCATTTCATGGACAGCAATCCAAACGTACATTGGAAAGAAACCCTGGAGCATGCTGAAAAGATCGGTCTGGGTACCCGGGACTATGAACTGATTAAACTGAAGTAAAATAAAAATCACGCTGCAGTAAAGCACTGCAGCGTGATTTTTTGCTTGGATACAGCGTCCGCAAAACAATCAGGAAATTACATGGTTGTTTTATGGCCGCTATCCTATGGTCATCTGGGGCAGGGTTTTTCTTGAAAAAACCTGAGCGATGACGGTATAATGGAAATAGTTGGGAAACAGTAACGATCCTGCGGATTAACCGGGGGCTCCGGTTAAAGTGCCGCGAGGACGGAAGCCTCGCAGGACTTCATGGCTTCGATGGTCTGTGAAAAAAGATCGTCCAGTTCCCAGCCGAGGGCTTCAGCGCCCTGGCGGATGATGTCGCGGGAACAGCCGGCAGCAAAGCGCTTGTCCTTGAACTTTTTACGCAGACTGGAAAGCTTCATATCCATGACACTTTTCGATGGATGCATGAGTGCGACCGCGCCGATGAGGCCGGTCAATTCATCAATAGCAAACAGAATCTTTTCCATGATGTGTTCGGGCTGGATATCGGAGCAGATGCCATAGCCATGGGAGCAGATCGAATGGATCATAGCCTCCGGGACACCAGCTTCCTGCAGGAGTTCCGGTGCTTTTTTGCAGTGCTCTTCCGGATAGAGCTCGAAGTCAATGTCATGCAGCAGGCCGACGATGCCCCAGTAATCCGCATCTTCACCCTGCTTTTCCGCGAACCAGCGCATGACACCCTCAACGGTAAGACCGTGCTGGATATGGAAGGGCTCCTTGTTGTATTTTTTCAGCAAAGCGAGAGCAGCATCGTGAGAAAGTATGTTTTCCATAAAATGATCCTTCTTTCAAAAGCCATTGTGGTGGTGGGCCGGCAATCGGCTTGGTTTAATGGTATTATCATATCACATTTGCCGGTAAAATGTAGGGGGATTTATCTGGCTAGCGGAATAGTCCGTTCAAAGTATGCGTTTTATTGCGGCTGGCCGGGAAAATATTTTGGAGATAAGGAGTCAGTTTTGGAAAATAAAAAAATTTTACTAGGACATGCTGCAGCCCTTTTTACGATTTTGGTCTGGGGGACGACCTATGTTTCCACGAAAGTTTTGCTGGTGGATTTCGCCCCTATCGACATTCTTTTTCTGCGTTTCCTTATGGGCTTTGCGGTCCTTTTTTGTCTTTCGCCACGGCGTATCCGGGGGCTGGGCCGGCGGCAGGAAATGATGTTTGCCGCGGCAGGGCTCAGCGGTGTTACACTGTATTTCCTCTGTGAAAATATAGCCCTTGTCTATACCTATGCCTCGAATGTGGGCATCATCGTATCGGTTGCCCCGTTTTTTACGGCCCTTCTCGCGGCCTGGCTGCTGCGGGGAGAGCGCATGCGCTGGACCTTTTTTCTGGGGTTTATCGTGGCTCTCTTGGGAATCTGCCTGATCTTTTTCAATGGCGCAGCGAATCTTCAGCTCAACCCGCTGGGGGATTTTCTGGCGGTGCTGGCGGCTTTTATTTGGGCGGTGTATTCTGTGCTGACAAGAAAAATTGCCGGCTATGGGATTTCCTCGATTGCCGCAACCCGGCACATTTTTTTCTATGGCCTGCTGTTTATGCTGCCGGCCCTGTATATTTTTGATTTCCATTGGGGGCTGCAGCGTCTTACGAATCTGGTGGATCTGGGAAATCTGCTGTTCCTGGGTCTTGGCGCGTCGGCACTTTGCTTTGCAACCTGGACCTTCAGCGTGAAGGTTCTGGGAGCAGTCCGCACCAGCGTATACATTTACCTGGCACCTGTCATTACGACGATTTGTTCGGTGATTGTTCTCCATGAGAAGATCACGGGCATGGCGGTTATCGGTATTTTATTGACACTGACCGGACTGCTGCTTTCCCAGGGGCTGCCCCTCGGCAAAAAAATGCGGCGGCAGGATTGAGGCCGGGGTGGGCTGTTGTTGGGATTGGTCAGCAGAAATTGTTTATCAGCCATTTATTTAAAAAATCCAGCTGTTGCTGCGTGTGGAACCAGTGCTCGCCTTTTTCCATTACTGTTACCATGCAGTTGAACCTTTGAGAAAAATTACGCAGAGTGTCAGGGCTGGTGAGATGATCAGCGGTGCCATATAATATTTTTGTCGGGACATCCCATTTTGTGATGGGATGTTTTTTTACATATAGCCAATAGTTCCAGTCGAGTATATGTCCGCAGGCGGTGGGAAGCTGGCCGGCTTGTTGCAGTTGGGCCTCAGAAATATTGGCGCTGGCCATCAGGTCGGAAATCAGCAGCTCCATATCGAGAATGGGGGACACAAACAGGCAATTTTGCAGTGGTGCGTCTTTCAGGCTCAGCATACTGAACCAGGCTCCGATGCTGTTGGCAAAAAGTGAGATCTCTGGCCAGTTTTCCTGGCTGTAAGACATAATACATGCCAGCTCAGGTACGACTGTCCAGGGTACAAGGGGTATCGCTTCTGACTGGCGGCTGCCATGCGTGGGGAGGTCTATGCTCAGAATCTGGCAGCCATAGGGACAAAGTCTGTCAGCTAAGGTGATGGCTTCTTCTTTATTTCCGCCTTGTCCATGGACATAGATATAGAGCTTATCCGCTGTTGTTCCCCAAAGGATAGCGGGAATTCCCTGGATGGATATAAATTGTTTCTCCATAATACAGGTACCTCCGATAATAATGTAATTAGCTATAATACTAATATAATTAGTATTATAGACAAGGATGATTTTTTTGTCAACATTACCAGCTAAATTATGAATTGGATTCTTGACTGTACTAAGCAGGTTAGTTAAACTTGAGCTTGTGAGGTGAAAAAAATGCGGGTTACAAAGGAAAAAGTAAGGCAGACCGCGGCGATATTGCTTGATGAAAAAGGATTGCATGGGATATCACTTAAGGATATCGCTGAGAAGCTGGAGATAAGAACACCTTCCTTGTATAATCATATCGATAGCCTGGATTCCCTGTTGCGGGAAGTTGCTCATACAGGGATGCGCCAAATGAATGCAGGCATGGAAAAGGCCGCCATTGGAAAATCGGGGAGCAAGGCTCTGCAGGCGGTGAGTATAGCGTATTTAGATTTTATTGTGGAACATCCTGGGATCTATGAGACTATTCAATGGGCAACATGGAATGGAACGGCAGAAACAGCAGCAATTTTTTCTCAATATATGTCGCTGCTCAGAATATTGCTTTCTTCCTGTGGTGTAAAGGAAATGTATATGGACGAAGTATTGGCCATAGTGACTGGGGAAATCCATGGATATACGACGCTGCAGCTGAGGGTGGCGTTTGCGCATCCGGAAGAGGTCAGAGAAAAACTGGCTGCAGCGGTAGACACCCTGCTGACAGGTGTTTTTCAAAAATATTGTTGAGGTACGGGGTGGAAAGGTATGGATGAGCAAAAATTAGCATTGGTGCTGTTACCGGAGATTTATGGCTGCAATGATTTTATGGAAGAAATTCGGGCGTCTTATACAAAGCGGGGGATTGCGGTGTTCTGTCCTAATCTCTGGATGCGGGCGCCCTTTGGCTATGAGGCGCAGGAGGAAGCCTATGCGTATTTTCAGCAGCATATAGGCTTTGGGGTCTACCGGGATATTGATTATCTGCTGGAGGAATTGCAGGCGGCCTATGACCGGGTGGTCGTGCTGGGATTCAGTGCGGGGGCGACGCTGGCCTGGCGCTGCAGCGCTCTGGGACATGCCGATGGCGTGATTGCCTGCTATGGCTCACGCATCCGTGATTATCCTGAGGTGGAGCCACGCTGTGATACCTTGCTGCTGTTTGCGCAGCAGGATTCCTTTGCGGTCGATGAGGTGCTTACGGCTCTGCGGCGGAAAAAGAGGGTACGGGGACATATCTTCCCCGCCAGGCATGGCTTC
>CAZFPA010000009.1:0-53507 GCA_964520975.1 uncultured Selenomonadaceae bacterium
GGCATATCAACAGACTGTCGAAAGACTGGTATGCCTTAATTGATGAGACTCACATGATGGCAATTTTGCTGTATGTGTGTCTTTTTATACGAAAAAGTCAGCAGGTACAGTAATGTGCCTGCTATTTTATTGTGAAAAGGATGGAAGAAATGGGAATTATTGAATTGCTTTTGCTGGCGGTAGGTCTATCGATGGATGCTTTTGCGGTATCCGTCTGCAAGGGACTGGCTATGCGCCGGGCCAGCCTGCGGGGCTGTATGATCTGTGGCCTTTGGTTTGGCGGTTTTCAGATGCTGATGCCGATGCTGGGATATTTGCTGGGCTCGCGCTTTGAGAGCTATATCGATACCATTGCTCCCTGGATTGCCTTCATACTGCTGGCGCTCATCGGCATCAACATGATCCGTGAGGCACGGGAGGCGGATGAATCCTGCCCGCGGGGCGGGCTGGACGTAAAGACCATGTTTTTCATGGCTGTCGCCACCAGCATTGATGCGCTGGCGGTGGGCATTACCTTTGCCTTGGTGCCGGTCAGGCTCATCGCTGCCAGCGTATTCATGAATACCTTGCTGGCAGCCGGTCTCATCGGGCTCACCACCTTTATCATCTCCTGCATCGGTGTGCAGGGCGGAAACGTGTTCGGGACCAAATACCAATCCAAGGCGGAAACCGCGGGGGGTGTCATCCTGATTCTGCTTGGCATGAAGATATTGCTGGAGCATTTCGGCATTTTTTCGTGAGGCGGTGCGGCTTTTCTTCGGCCGGCGGGCGGGGGTGGAAACTGTTCTGCGATGATTTTGTTGCTGGTGCGGACAGTAGGATTCTGTCGGTTCAATGTCGAATAAAAGCAGGAGAAACGAAAAGAAGGAAGGAATCAAACGATGAAAATCATGGTCAGTGGGGTTGGCAGTGTGGGTGGATATCTCACCAGCTATCTCTGCAAATATGCGGCAGCGGGGGATTCCATCACTGCTGTTGTCCGTGGCCGGCGGCGTGAGGCTTTAGAGCAGTATGGACTGGTGCTGCACAGCGAGCTGTTGGGGGAATGTGTTTCCCATCCGGGGTTCGTGGAGCAGCCGGCGCAGGCGGGGGTACAGGATGTGATTTTTGTCTGTGTGAAGAATTATTCCCTGCGCGAGGCACTGACGGCTTTGCAGCCCTGTGTCGATGTGCATACAGTCGTGGTCCCAATCCTGAATGGCATCGACCATTATGCGGTTACCCGGGAGTGCCTGCCGGCAGGGCATGTGCTCGATACGCTCATTTATATCTTTGCGTCGGGTAATGCGGATTATTCGACGAATCAGGCGGGGAAAAAGGTGCGCTTCTGCCTGGCTGCCTGGAAGCCGGAGGACCGGCCGGCGTTGGAAAAGGTTCGCGGGCTTTTTGCTCATCCGGGCATTACCTGTGTGGTGCCGGAGGATATGGAAGCCGAGCTTTGGATGAAGTTCATCACGAATTGCGGCTTCAACGTGATTACTGCGTATTATGGCTGTGATATCCAGGGAATCCGGGAGCATCCGGAACGGCTGGCGGAATATCGTGCATTGCTGGATGAGGCCTGTGCTGTGGGGCGGGCCAAGGGCGTGGCTTTACCGGAAAACCTGGCGCAGCTGCAGTACGAGCGCGTCATTGTGAAGAGTGCACCGCACTTGACGAGTTCGATGGCGCAGGATGTAATGGCTGGACGGCGCATTGAGCTGGATACCTTTGGCGGCGTGCTGTCACGGCTGGCTGACCAGCTGGCGGTTCCCGCTCCGGTGACGAAGCGGCTGTATGAGGCGATGAAGGCGCGGATTCAGGCAGGTTCCATATAACTCGAAACAGGATGCTCCTAACCTCTGCGGGCGCGAACGGAGACAACAGGCGGTGTGTCGCTGTCTTTTGCCTCGTTGCGACGCGAAGCTGGAACACGGACTGGAAGGATTCCGCATTGCGGAATCTTGAACAATGGCGTTATAAGGAGGCAGAAAATGAAGATGAAGAGAAATTTTTTGGCAGGTATGATGGCGGGAGCATTGCTGCTGGGCGGTACGATGGCTGCTCAGGCGGCAGAACGGACGGTGCCTTATCCGGCGGGAGCAAAGCTGGAAGGGCCGGCAGCTGTACAGGGGACAGAAATCAATCATAAGGATTCGCCGTATTTCACCCATCCGGATTTTTACGCCATGAAGGGAAATTCCCGGTTGGTGCTGCTCCATAACTATCCGACGTATCAGCAGACGACGGAGTATACCTGCGGGCCGGCCGCAGCTATCACGGTCTTGTATTATTACGGGGATAAAAGCCAGGATGAGTATACGCTGGCGAAGGCGATGAAGACGCAGCCTTATCCCATTGGATCAAATCCGGCCGATATGGCTGCAGGCCTTCGAGCGCTGGGCTGGAAGGTAGACAGCAGTCTGGAGGCAAAGCCTTTTGAAACCTATGAGGCCTTTGCTGCTTTTGTGCAGGAGAATCTCAAGGCAGGCATGCCTGTTCTGGTGGAAAATGTGGAATGGGGCGGTCATTGGCGGTCCATTATTGGCTATGATACGATGGGAACGCCGTCGACGCTGGATGATACCCTGATCTTTGCCGATCCCTATGATACCAGCGATCATTTACAGGATGGCTATGCCGTAGGGAACGGGGAACGGTTCTTTTATATGTGGTTCGACCATTCCATGCTGCCGGAAAGCCAGCGGAATCAGCCCTGGATGGTCATCCATCGGAAATGAGAGAAAGATTGCCGGGGAACCGGCAGAAAAAATGAGCTGTGGCACGATGGTGTCACAGCTCATTTTGTTTCATCTCCGACTGGAGGTTTTATTTTTTAAAATCCTGATAGTTTTCGCCATAGCCATAGTTCTCGATGACGTAGTCGAGGTCTTTGTCACCGCGGCCGCTGAGGTTTACGAGAATGGAGCCTGTACCCATTTCCTTGGCGCGGCGCATTGCGTAAGCGACAGCATGCGAGCTTTCGAGTGCGGGGATGATGCCCTCATAGCGGGACAGCTTGAAAAAGGCATCGATGGCTTCTTCATCGGTTGCTGTATCGTATTTGACCCGGCCTACATCGTGCAGGAAGGCATGCTCAGGGCCGACGGATGGGTAGTCCAGACCGCTCGCGATGGAGTAGACCGGCGCCGGATCGCCGTTGTTGTCCTTGAGCATGATGCTGTCAAAGCCGTGCATGACGCCTTCGGAGCCGTAGCTCATCGAAGCTGCATGGTCGCCGAGCTTGTCCCCACGGCCCAGCGGCTCGACACCGACAATTTCTACGGGATCGTTCAGGAAAGGAACGAACATGCCGATGGAGTTGCTGCCGCCACCGACACAGGCGGTGACTACATCGGGCAGGAAGCCCGTCATTTCCTGGAACTGCTCGCGGGCTTCGTAGCCAACGACGGTCTGGAAGTCACGCACCATGAGCGGGAACGGATGAGGGCCAAGGGCTGAGCCGATGCAGTAGATGGTGTCCTTATAGTTCTCCAGATAGTCCTCAAAGGCGGCATCTACGGCTTCTTTCAGTGTCTTGAGTCCCGTGTTGACCGGCACAACCTTCGCGCCGAGGATTTTCATGCGGGCGACATTCGGGGCCTGTTTGGCGATATCCACTTCGCCCATGTAGATCGTGCAGTCCAGTCCAAAGAAAGCGGCCGCGGTAGCCAGAGCGACACCGTGCTGTCCGGCGCCGGTTTCTGCGATGATGCGCTTTTTGCCCATGAATTGTGCGAGCAGGCCCTCGCCCATGCAGTGATTGAGTTTATGGGCGCCGGAATGGTTGAGGTCCTCACGTTTGAGGTAGATCTGGCAGTTGCCAATGGCCCGTGAAAGGCGCTGGCAATGGTATACAGGCGTCGGGCGCCCCTGGAATTCTTTGCGGATGCGGCGCAGCTCGTTGATGAATTGCGATGAATGACAGATGGTCAGATAGGCTTCATTGATTTCCTTAAAGGCCGGGATGAGCTTTTCCGGCAGATAAGCTCCACCGTATTTGCCAAAGCGGCCATCCTTGTCAGGATGATTTTTCAAATAATTTGTGAAATCCATAATATTCCTCCCTTAATCCCTGTAGACATACTCTTTAAAATGTTAAATCACTAAATAACATTCGCGGTCGAGGGGAAAAATCCTTTTTCTGCAGGGTCCGTTGCTGATTTTTATTTGTGGAAACCAGTTGACCCTGGCAGTACGTCAATGTCGGGGCTTTTTTGACAATTCATCCAAAAAAAGAACAGCGGCGCCGAAGCGCTCGCTGTTCTGGAGAGGAGAGAGTCGTAAATGAAAGGTCAGGCGTGCAGCAGCAGGCTGTTGTAGATGGCCTCACCATAAGTACCGGCCGCAAAATGCTGTGCTTTCCCCTGGCTGTCGCCGGTGCCGAGAGAATTGCCCCGGGCATCGTAGTTGTACCATGCGTGGGTGGTCAGGGTATTGGCCTGGGCTGGTGTAGCCTGCACGTATTCAATGAGAAAGCTGCGATCGGCGTATTCGTATTTGATCCAGGCGCTGGTGCTTGGACCCGCGGCACTGGTATGCGTCTCTACGGTATCGAGGTCAATGGAGTAGGTGATGGTGTCACTGGCGGCCACGCGGTGCCAGGTTTCAGCAGAGCATTCGTTTGGGTTGAGGTTCAGCAGAATGAAGAGCGCACCGAGCAGGATGAGCATGAAATAGATGGAGGTCCGGAAGAACCGCATGCCGGTATGGAGAAGCAGCGTGGGCAGCGCCTGCGGCAGCAGTTTCTTATCGGCAGTGATTGCAGTTTTTGTCTGGAAGTGGTTTTCTGCGGCACGGGTCATGATGCTCAGCTCCTTTTGTTTTATGTCCATTGCTTTTATGTTCTTTATACGTTGTCGGGACTTCAATATTACAACTGGTCGGATCGTTTTACAGTATTTTTAGCAGATTTTCATAAATCTCTGCTATAGTGGTTGACAGGTATTTTTATACGTGATAAAATTATAACTTTTAAAAACGAATCTTTCATGTTATAATATAAATGTGTACCTGTGACGCCATTTTTAGGGAAAATGCTATGGATGTCGTACTGCGACCGGAAATTGCTGCGCCTTCCAGTCGGTGCACCCGTCACTATAGAGCGTGACGGAGATGGTATTTGAACTATAAAATTTAGGGGGTGTGTGTTTGCTGCATGTAGGTGACAGGGTTGTATACCCAATGCACGGCGCCGGAATTATTTCCGGGATTGAAGAATGTGAAGTTATGGGTGAAAGCAAGTTGTATTATATCCTGAAAATGCCGTTGGGCAACATGAAAGTGATGATTCCTACAGATAATGTGGATAATATCGGTCTCAGGGATGTCATTTCAATGGATGGAGTTGATGAGGTCAAGGAGGTGCTGCACGATGCACCGGAAAAGGTTATGGGAAGCTGGAACAAGCGTTTCCATGCCAATCTGGATCGTTTAAAATCAGGGGATATCTGCGACGTTGCGGCTGTCACACGCAATCTCATTCTGCAGGACCGTCTGCGGAAGATTTCGAGTGGTGAGCGCCGGCTTTTGGATCTGGCAAAACAGATCCTGATCAGTGAGCTTGTCTATGCCTGCGATAAAACACCGGAATTCGTTGAGGGCTGGATGGATGAGCAGCTGGCTGACAATGGCTTTGATCGTTGATTTTGACAAAGAAAACATTTCTTAGTATGATAGCTGTGAACAAAATTTAAAGGAGATGGAGAGGTGGAGCAATGTTGCTAGATAAAGTATTACGGTTTTTCATTACAATCTTCCTTGCCATTGCGGGCGGCGCTTTGATGCAGCTGGCGAGTCCGCTTTTGGCTTTTTTTATCAGTACCGAAATCCTGAAAATGGATATGGGGATTTTCCGCATTACGCTGGCAAATCTGCTTTGTATTCTGCTTGGTGCGGTGCTGGGCGGAATCATTGGTTTTTTTGTATCACCGTTTTTTATCCGCAAGCTCAAGCGGTTTTCTATCTGGGTGGAAGTCCAGTTGAACAAGATGCCGATTCATGATGTTATTGCTGGTGCTGTAGGACTTGCGGTCGGACTTATTATTGCTAATTTATTGGGGAATGCCTTTTCGAAGATTCCGGTTATCGGCGATTATATTCCTGTCATTTTCAGTATCGTTCTGGGGTATCTCGGTATTCATATCATGATAAAGAAGCGCAAGGAGATTGTGGAGCTGTTTGACTTCCTGCCGCGCTTTGTCAAGGAATACAGCAAGAACAAGGAGATCAAGAACGCTGCGCCGGCAGCGGCGATGGCGGGTACCGCTGCCACACCCCCTCCGGTTGCGGAAAACAAGCTCTACAAGCTGCTGGACACGAGTGTGATCATCGATGGGCGCATTGCCGATATCTGCCAGAGCGGCTTTATCGAGGGCACGCTGCTCATTCCGGTCTTTGTGCTGGAGGAACTGCAGCACATCGCGGATTCTTCGGATCTTTTGAAGCGTACCCGCGGGCGGCGCGGGCTTGATATCCTGCAGCGCATCCGCACAGAGTCGCACATGCAGGTGGAAATCGACAACCGGGATTTTGATGATATCACGGAAGTGGATTCCAAGCTGGTCCGGCTGGGGCAGATCGTTGGCGGGAAGATCATCACCAACGACTACAACCTCAATAAGGTTTCCGAGCTGCGCGGCGTCCCCGTACTGAATATCAATGAGCTTTCCAATGCGGTAAAGCCAGTGGTGATTCCGGGCGAGACCATGCGGGTCAATGTCGTGAAGGAAGGCAAGGAGTCCGGACAGGGTGTTGCTTATCTCGATGATGGAACGATGATTGTCATCGAGAATGGTCGTCGCCATATCAACACGACCATTGATGTCGAGGTCACGTCGGCGCTGCAGACTGCAGCGGGGCGGATGATTTTTGCAAAACCGAAATAAGAAACTGAGGGATGCGGGATGCATCCCTTTTTCTATGCTTTTCATTTGTCCGGGTTTTGTGTATGATATACAGAGAGAGAAGGAAAGGGGCTTTGCTATGGTTACGGTGATATTTCCGGCTGCAGGACAGGGAAGACGCATGCAGGCAGGAATGAATAAGGTGTTTTTGGAGCTTTCGGGTAAGCCGATTCTGGTGCGTACGCTGTTGAAGTTTTCAGCGAGTCCGTCGGTCGATCGGCTGATTGTGGTCGTGGGAGCGGACGAAGTCTCCATGATTGAAAGGGTGCTGGCGAAAGTTCCGAAGCTGAAGCCCTGGAAGGTTACTGCCGGCGGCTCGGAGCGGCAGTATTCCGTGCAGAACGGACTGGGCTGCATCGAGCCGTCGTCGGACATTGTTCTCGTGCATGATGCTGCGCGGCCGTTGGTGAGTCAGGAAACAATCGAACGGGTCATTGCAGAAGCCCGGGAGCATGGTGCGGCCATTGCGGCCGTGCGGGAGAAGAATACGGTCAAGGTTGTGGGGGATGACCTCCTGGTGAAGCGTACACCGAGCCGGGCCGGACTCTGGGAGGTACAGACACCGCAGGGGTTTCAGCGGGATATTCTCGTGGAAGCTTATCAGAAGGCGATGCAGGATGATTTCCTCGGAACGGATGACGCGAGTCTTGTCGAGCGGCTGGGAATCCCCGTCCGGGTTGTCGAGAGCGATTACCGCAATATCAAGGTGACGACGCCGGAGGATCTGCTCGTTGCCGGAGCACTGCTGCGGGAGACGGATTTCCTGGAAGTGAAGGATGACGTAAAGGATGCGCTGAAGGATGCGGCGGCGGAAATCAAGGAACGCTTTTTTCGGCGTTGAAGGAGGAGCAACAGTATGACACGATTTGGTATGGGCTATGATGTACACCGGCTGGTCGAGGGCCGCAAGCTGATTCTGGGCGGGGTGGAGATCCCGCATACCCTGGGCCTGCTGGGGCATTCCGATGCGGATGTGCTGCTGCATGCGGTGGCGGACGCGTTGCTGGGGGCGGCGGCACTGGGAGATATTGGCCGCCATTTTCCGGATACGGACCCTGCCTATGAAGGAATTTCCAGTCTGCTGCTGCTGGAGCATGTAGCGAAGCTGCTCACGGCAAAAGGCTGGCGGGTTGGCAATGTTGATGCGACCATCGTAGCGCAGAAGCCGAAGCTCGCACCGTTCATTGCGGCGATGAATGAGAATCTGGCCCGGGTCCTGGGCGTATCGCCGGAGCAGGTGAATGTGAAAGCGACGACAGAGGAGAAGCTGGGTTTCACGGGAACAGAGCAGGGGATTGCTGCGTATGCAGTCGCTGGCATTGAAGCAAAATAACATTGTACAGCGAGAGAATTTCTGTTAAAATAGAGTGCATATAGTTTTTATTTTCATAGTGAAAAGCGATGAACGGGAAAGTACGGTGTGGTACTGCTGCAGAGAGGCCCTTCGTGGTGGAAGAGGGCTGCAGGAAAGCATCGGAAGTGCACCTAGGAGCTGCAGCGCTGAATTTTGTAGGCGCTGACGCGGCGGCGCGTTATGCCTTGGAGTGGGATGAGCAATCATCCAAACAGAGTGGAACCACGGCCCGCGTCTCTGCATGAGATGCGGGCTTTTTGTCGTTTGGGAGGAGAGAGCCTATGAAATTATTTTCACGATTGAAAAAGGATATCCGGGTGGTATTTGAACGTGATCCGGCAGCACGCAGTGTGCTGGAGGTGCTTTTCTGCTATTCCGGTCTGCACGCCATCTGGATGCATCGTGTTTCACATGCGCTGTATCTGCGGGGCTGGGTGCTGCTGCCGCGCCTGATTTCCAATCTTTGCCGTTTTCTGACGGGCATTGAGATTCATCCGGGGGCCACAATCGGGGAGGGACTCTTCATCGATCATGGCACGGGAATTGTCATTGGCGAGACGGCGGAGCTGGGCAAAAATGTTACGCTCTATCAGGGCGTGACGCTGGGCGGTACTGGCAAGGAAAAGGGAAAACGCCATCCGACCATTGGCAACAATGTGGTTGTAGCTTCGGGGGCTAAGGTGCTCGGGTCTTTTACCGTGGGGGATCACGCTAAGATCGGTGCGGGCTCTGTGGTGCTGAAGCCGGTACCGGCCTATGCGACGGTTGTCGGCATTCCGGGCCGGGTTGTGGTCATGCGCGGCAAGAAAGTTTCCGAAGAGGAAAAGTGTAAGGAGCGTATCAGCGTGGATGCAGATCTGCGTGAGATTGAGGAAGAAAACGATGTCGATCTGGCGCATGATAATCTGCCAGATCCGGAGGATGAAATGATGCAGTGCATGCTGCGCCATATTCAGATACTTGAAAAACGTATTCAGACATTGGAAAAGGAGCTGGAACATAAATGTTAAAGGTCTATAACACACTTACGCAGCAAAAGGAAGAATTTAAACCCCTGCAGCCTGGCAAGGTCGGCATGTATGTCTGCGGGGTCACACCGTATAATTATCCGCATATCGGCAATGCCCGTCCGTTCGTGACCTGGGATGTCATCAAGCGGTATTTCCGCAAATGCGGCTATGAGGTCAGGCATATTCAGAATTTTACGGATGTCGATGATAAGATCATCCGCACTGCCAATGAGCAGGGGGTAACCTGGAAGGATATTGCTGACCGCTATATCGATGGCTACTTCGAGGCTATGGATGCCCTGGGCGTGCAGCATGCGGACCTTTATCCGCGCGTATCCGATCATATCCCTGATATCATTGCGATGATTGAGACGCTGGTGGATCGCGGCTACGCGTATCCGCTGGAGGGCGATGTGTATTTCAGCGTGGAAAAATTCCCGGAATACGGCAAGCTCAGCGGCCGTAAGCTTGAGGATATGCAGGCGGGCGCCCGCATTGAGGTCGATGAACGCAAGCATCATCCGATGGACTTTGCACTCTGGAAGGCAGCCAAGCCTGGCGAGCCGTACTGGGAAAGCCCCTGGGGGAAAGGCCGTCCGGGCTGGCATATCGAATGTTCGACGATGTCATTGAAGTACCTGGGCAAGACCTTTGACTTCCACGGCGGCGGCAGTGATCTGATCTTCCCGCATCATGAGAATGAAATCGCGCAGTCCCAGTGCAGCTGCGGCGATTACCACAGCTTTGCGCGCTACTGGCTGCATAACGGCTTCATCACAATCCATGAAGAGAAGATGAGCAAGTCGAAGAACAATTTCTTTACCGTGCAGGATATTCTCAAGAAATATCCGGGTGAGGTGCTGCGCTTCTTTATTTTGCAGACGCATTACCGGAGCCCGCTGGACTTCAGCGACGAACGCCTGAAGGAAGCACAGGTGAGCCTGGGCCGTCTGCAGAATTCCCTTGATTACGCGCAGGAGCTCAGTGCGATGGAGGGCGATGCGGCTACGGCCAGTGAGCTCGCACAGAAGGCTGCCGGCTACAAGAAGGATTTCTATGCAGCGATGGATGATGATTTCAATACAGCGCTGGCAATCAGTTATCTGTTTGCTCTGTCCAAGGACATAAATATCTATTATAATGAAGTAGTGAATCAGAAGGCGGCCTTTGATGCGGCAGATTTTGCGGCGGCAAAGGCGGTATATGAAGAGATGGCGGAGATCATCGGTATCTTTGAGGCCGGGGCAACGGAGGCACCGGCAGTGGATGGTCTTTCCGCTGAGGACATCGAGGCTCTGCTGGCTGAACGTGAGGCTGCGCGGGCGGCAAAGAACTGGGGCCGGGCGGATGAAATCCGCGATGAGCTCAAGGAAAAGGGTATCGTGATCGAGGATTCCTCGACAGGAACCAGGTGGAAGCGCGCATGAAGTTCGATCATTTAAAAAAACTCGTGGATATGATGTTCGTGCCGGATGGCAGCGGCGGTGTCAAACAGCGCTATGACGGGGTGGACGTGAATCAGCTCAATCCCTTGGTGCTGGCCTATATCGGGGACGCCTATTTCCATCTGTTCGTGCGTGGACGGATTTTATCCTATGAACAGTGCAAAGTGCAGGTGCTGCACCAGTTCAGCGCGCAGATTGTCTCCGCGGTCTGGCAGGCCCGGGCCTATCAGGGCATCGAGGAGCGGCTTACGGAGCGGGAAAAGGCTGTGTTCCGCCGGGGGCGCAATGCAAAGAGCCATGCGCCTCGCAGTGCGAGTGTAGCGGAATATCATGCGAGCACGGGTTTTGAGGCATTGCTCGGCACGCTTTATCTGGAGGAGGACTACGACCGCCTCTATGAACTGGCGGAGGCTTCCTTTCAGGTGATCTCCCAGGCAATGATGGAAGAAACAGCAATGAAGAAATGAGGGAAGACCGTTTATGATCAAAGTAAAATTATTGGAATACACAAGAGATCCGGAACGGGTTGTGGCCATGGCGGCCCGGCTCTGCTATTCGGCCATCGGTGCGGAGGAACTCAGCGAGAAAATCAGCGATGCCGAGGCACAGCGCATGGTTGCCAAGATGGTCAAGCTCGGCCATGCCTCAACGATTGAGCACGTGTCGTTTACATTTGGCATTGAGGGCGTATCACGGGTGCTCACACATCAGCTGGTGCGGCATCGCATTGCTTCCTACGACCAGCAGTCGCAGCGCTATGTAGCCGAGCATGATTTCGAGTACATCCTGCCGCCGACCATCGCGGCTCAGCCGGAGGCCCGGGAGAAATACACGCAGCTCATGGGGGAGATACGCAAGACCTATGACGCGCTGACCGAGCTGGGGATTCCGAAGGAGGATGCCCGTTATGTGCTCGCCAATGCGGCGGAGACGAAAATACTGGTCACGATGAATGCCCGTTCCCTGCTGCATTTCTTCAATTTGCGGTGCTGCTATCGGGCACAGTGGGAGATCCGGGAGATGGCGAATCTCATGCTGGCAGAGGTACAGAAGGTAGCGCCGACCCTGTTCAAAAATGCCGGGGCTTCCTGTGTGAATACAGGCCGCTGTCCGGAGGGGGAAATGACCTGTGGGCATTTGGCAGAGATGCTGAAGCTGCGGCAGGATTGAGAGAGGAATTTTTATGGATAAAAAGAGACGGGATGGACAGCCGGTAAGAGAAGAAAAGAAACGTGGCCCGCAGGCGGAGCGTTCGCAGACGGGCAGAAGCCGGCGCCCGAAGGAGCGGGAGGAACGGGCGGAGCGCACGGACCGGATGACGCGCCCGGGACGGCCGCGCCGTGAGGAACGCAGCAGCCGTCCGGAGCGCCGGGAACGTCCTGCTGCCGAGCGTCAGGATGTGATGGAGCCGGCGGAGCTGCCGGAGGATGTGCTCATTGGCCGCAATGCGGTGACGGAGGCTTTGAAGAGCGGGCGAGGCATCAACAAGCTGCTGGTTGCGAATGGCGATAAGGAGGGGTCAATCCGGGAGATCCTGGCACTGGCTCACGAACGCGGTGTACTGGTGCAGAACGTGGAACGCTCGAAGATCGAAAGCATTGCGGGCGGGTTGCGCCATCAGGGCGTGCTGGCCTATGTGCCGCCCGTGGACTACGTGGAGCTCGATGAAATCCTGGCCCGTATTGCCAAGAGCGGAGCGGAGCCCTTTCTGCTGCTGCTCGATGAGCTGGAGGACCCGCACAATCTCGGTGCGCTGCTGCGTACCGCTGATGCTGCCGGTGTACAGGGCGTGCTGATTCCCAAGCGGCGCAGCTGTCCGCTGTCCTCGACGGTCGCAAAGACCTCTGCCGGTGCGGTGGAGTATGTACCGGTGGCCCGGATCGGCAATGTTGCGCAGACGCTGCGTTCGCTGAAGGAGAAGGGCTATTGGGTAGCCGGTGCTGATATGGATGGTACGGTGGATTATTACGATGCGAATTTCACCGGCCCGCTGGTGCTGGTTGTCGGCAGTGAGGGACATGGCATTGGCCGCCTTACGAAAGAACTGTGCGATTTTCTCGTGCGGCTGCCGATGCTGGGGAAGATCAATTCCCTCAATGCCTCGGTAGCAGGCTCGATCCTCATGTATGAGGCCATGCACCAGCGCCTGCGCGCCAAAAAATAACGATAGGGGAGTCCTGAGCATGAAGCGGCAGCGGGAACATTTTATTGTTGATGGCTATAATGTACTCAATTCCTGGCCGGAGCTCATCGCCCTGCAGAAGGACCTCTCGGAGGCCCGGGATCGGCTGATCCATACGCTGGCGGAATATGGTGCCTATGAGAAATACGATGTGACGCTTGTATTCGATGCGTTGTTCACTGCGGACGAGGAGCATGAGGAACAGGTCAATGCGCATTTTGAGGTGATTTACACGGGCGAGGGCGAGACAGCGGACAGCTGTATCGAGCGCCTGGCCTATGCCTCTGTGCGCGCGGGGCGTGAGGTCCATGTCGTGACCTCGGATGGTGCGGAGCAGTCCGTGATCCTTGGCGCCGGGGCCTATCGTATTCCATCGCGGGAGTTTCACCGCATGGTGAAAAAGACGAAAGCCCACATCGCGGAGGACTATCTGGGGCGTGTGGTACTGCCGATGTCCCGCAATGAAATCGGCTCCCGGCTCGACAGCAATACGGCTGCCAAACTCGATGCGCTGCGCAAAAAAAGCCGCTGAAAGGCCGGATTGTGCAGGAAAATCCCCGTGAGGCTTGACGATAGAGGCCTTACTGGGGTATAATTTTTGTTGATAGAAGCAATGGAAATGCGAGTGTAGGAACATTTTCATTTGACTTGGAGGAACGGTGCGATGGAAGCAAATATGGAGCATACAGAAGAAGCCGGCAGCGAGTTTGAGAAACTGACGGATGAAGAAATTGTTGTAGAAATTAAAGATGGCTGCAATAGTGTCGCACTGGATTATCTGATCAATAAGTATCGGAATTTCGTGCGAGCCAAGGCCCGTTCGTATTTTTTGATTGGTGCGGACCGTGAAGATATCATCCAGGAAGGGATGATCGGCCTTTATAAGGCCATCCGGGATTTTCGCAATGACAAGCTGTCGTCCTTCCGGGCTTTTGCCGAGCTCTGTGTGACACGGCAGATCATTACGGCAATCAAGACGGCTACACGCCAGAAGCACATACCGCTGAATTCCTATATTTCCCTCAACAAGCCTATCTACGATGAGGACTCGGATCGTACGCTGCTCGATGTCCTGTCGGGAGCCAAGGTGTCTGACCCGGAGGAGCTCGTAATCAGCCGGGAGGAGTTCGTGGATATCGAGGCCAAGATGGAAGAGATCCTGAGCGACCTGGAGTGGAAGGTGCTCATGTCCTACCTGGATGGGAAATCCTATCAGGAGATTGCTGTCGATCTGGATCGTCATGTAAAGTCCATTGATAATGCACTGCAGCGTGTGAAGCGCAAGCTGGAGCGTTATATGGACAACCGTGGGGACGATGTGGATATCAGCACCGTCTATCGCGGACTGAGCTCTATCAATCGCCGCCTGCATGATCTGGCGGATGCCGAACTCGATAAATAAGGAGAAGATGCTGTGGAATACAGCATCTTTTTTTTGTGCCTTTCAGCAAAATTATTTTTTATGGATATTGGATTTAATGATAATTTTTATAAATGCCTTATATAAGAGTAACCGTGATTTCTGCCTGCTGCTATAGTTGAAATGTATATTGTGTAATTTGAAAAAGAATTTTTGCTTTTTTTAGCTGGACGCTGGGCAAAAATAATTGACAAATGAGAATTTTATCTATATACTCAAGATTACTGGCGTTTATCATAAGATAAATCAGGTGATATATATACCTTGTTGCGGCAATTTTTTGAAACTTGAAAGATACTCGAAATAAATGTATTCTATAGGAGGATTCAATATTTTGTCAATTCCATGCAGGTTGTATCCGGTTTATCTTGGTAAGGTCATTTTCTTTAAGGAGGAGATTGAATGGGAGAGTTTAGCGGTGTCGGATTGTTTTTTGTCATTGCGCTGGTCTTTCCGCTGTTGGCACTGATACCAGCGTGGAAGCTGCAGCCACGGCAGCCGACTGAGGAGAAGCAGAAGCCGTATGAGTGCGGCGTCGATACGATCGGCAAGAACAATATCCAGTACCATATTGGCTATTTTATGTATGCGCTGGTGTTCTTGCTGTTCGATATTGAAACGATTTTCCTTTATCCCTGGGCGGTGAAATTCAGCTCTCTGGGGTTGTTTGCGCTTATTGAAATGTTCATTTTCGTGGGGATACTGACTATCGGTTTGTGGTATGCCTGGAAGAAGGGAGCTTTGACATGGAAGTAGTAGATATTGTGCCGCCAATGCTCAAGGACAATGTGATTGTCACGAGCGTGGATGCTCTTTTTAAATGGGCGCGGGGAAATTCTATCTGGCCACTGTCCTCGGGTCTGGCATGCTGTTCGATTGAAATGATGTGTGCGGCTGCCGCGCGCTTTGATCTGGCGCGTTTTGGCTATGAGGTATTCCGGGCCTGTCCGCGTCAGTCCGATCTGCTTATCGTAGCCGGGACCCTGACCTGGAAGATGACGCCGCCGCTCATTCGTCTGTACGAGGAGATGCCGGAGCCAAAATACGTGATTGCGATGGGCAGCTGCAATATTGGCGGCGGCCCGTTTGCCGATTCCTATGCAGTGGTCAAGGGACTCGATGAGATTCTGCCGGTCGACGTCTTTATTCCTGGATGTCCGCCGCGGCCAGAGGCCCTTATTGATGCGATGATCAAGCTCCGGGAGAAGATTCAGCATCCGGATGTGGCAGTGAAGGTGAAAAACGATGACTAAGTATATAAGGAAAGAACAGATAGAAAAACTGCAGCAGCAGTTCCCTAACCTCGTTTTTGACGCGGAGCAGGAGAAACCGGCTGTCTATGTACAGGCGGATGAGCTGCTGGCGGTTCTGCAATATGTTAAGGAGCAGGTGAGCTTCTCCTTTGACCGCATGAGCAATCTGACAGCCGTGGATTACAAGGATTATTTCGAGATGGTCTATCATCTCTTTTCCCGTCGCTATTATACCTGGCTCACAATCAAGGTGAAGCTCGAGCATGATGCGCCGGAGATTCCGTCAGTTACACCGCTTTGGGAGGGTGCGAATTTCGAGGAGCGTGAGGTATACGACCTCATGGGCGTGAATTTCACCGGGCATCCGGATCTGCGTCGTATCCTCATGCCGGATAATTATGGGGCTCATCCGCTGCGCAAGGATTTTGAGCCGTTAGAGCCAAAAATAGAAGGTGGGGTGCTCACATGGCAAAAACAGAACCATATATCCTAAACATGGGCCCGCAGCATCCGAGTACGCATGGCGTGCTGCAGGTACAGCTCGAGCTCGATGGCGAGCATATCCTGGGCGCAAAGCCCATCATGGGCTATCTGCACCGGGGCATTGAAAAGCTCATGGAGTCGCGGACCTATACCCAGTGCGTGCCGTATACGGATCGCCTGGATTACGTATCCTCGATGAATAACAATCTGGGCTTTTGCGAGACGGTGGAAAAGCTGGCCGATATCGAGGTGCCGGAGCGCGCGGAGTACATCCGCGTGATCGTAGCAGAGCTCAACCGCATCGCGAGCCATCTCATCTTCATCGGTACGCTGATGATTGATCTCGGCGCGGCAACCGGTATGATCTACGCTTTCCGTGATCGGGAAAAGATCCTCGATCTCTTCAATATCATCTGCGGGGCGCGCATGACCTTCCATTATATCCGCGTAGGCGGTGTATGTGCGGATGCGCAGCCGGAGTTCATCGAGGAGACGAAGAAGTTCCTTGACTATGTGCCGAAGATGCTCGACGAATACGACCGCCTCATGACGGGCAACGAGATCTTCTATCATCGACTCAAGGGAACCTCGCCGCTGACACGCGAGGATGTCCTCAAGTACAGCATGTCGGGGCCAAACGTGCGCGCGAGCGGCGTGGACTACGATATCCGTAAGATTGACAGCTACAGCATTTATGATCGTTTTGATTTCGCTGTACCGCTTGGAACGAATGGTGATAACTGGGACCGCTATCAGGTGCGTTTCCATGAAATCATCGAAAGCGCAAAGATCATTCGCCAGGCCATCGACAATCTGCCGGACGGCGAGATTATGGCCAAGGTTCCAAAGGTGCTGCGGCCGCCAAAGGGAGATGTCTACCACCGGGTAGAGAACACCCGCGGCGAGCTGGGCTTCTATATCGTGAGCGATGGCTCCACGAAGCCGTACCGCGTGCATATCCGCCGGCCGTCCTTCGTGAACCTGCAGGCACTGGATACCATGTGCCGCGGCATGCTGCTGGCCGATTCCGTAGCAGCCTTCTCCACCATTGACCCGCTCATGGGCGAGGTGGACTGCTGAAGAGCAGAATGTTTTACAATATTGAAAGGATTAGGCAGGTGGAAACATGCACAACGGAATTTTGTACTCGATTGCTGTATGGCTCAGGGAGCTTATGCTGCCCGTCATCGGCAACGAGACCATCATAGATTTGATTATGACCGTCATCGGCATTGCAGTCTTGTTCAGCATCATCCTGACCTCGGCACTGGTATTCACCTATGGAGAACGTAAGATCTGTGCGTTCATCCAGGTGCGTATCGGACCAAACCGTGTAGGCGGCCGCTTTGGTCTGCTGCAGTCCGTGGCGGATATGCTCAAGCTTATGAGCAAGGAGGATGTCATCCCGAATGGCGTGGATTACTGGGTATGGGCGCTGTCGCCGATGCTCATCTTCGTGCCGTCCGCACTTTTGTATACGGTGTTCCCGTTTGACGATGGAGCAATCTTCGCCGACCTCAACATCGGTATTTTCTTCGCTATCGCAGTATCCTCGCAGGCGGTGCTGCCGTTCCTCATGGGCGGTTACGCTTCCAACAGCAAATACGGCATGGTTGGCGGTATGCGTACCGTAGCGCAGATGCTGGCCTATGAGGTGCCGATGGTATTCGCGCTGCTCGGCATCATCATGATTACGGGCT
This sequence comes from uncultured Selenomonadaceae bacterium, assembly GCA_964520975.1. GTDB lineage: Bacteria > Bacillota > Negativicutes > Selenomonadales > Selenomonadaceae > CAZFPA01. The sequence continues at coordinate 17,732 of CAZFPA010000009.1, forward strand.
CGCTGAAAATGAGCGCGATTGTCGACGCGCAGGCCAATGTCTGGTTCATATTCCTGCAGCCGCTGGCGTTCCTTATTTTTCTCATCACGGCATTGGTCGAGAGCAATCGGCCGCCGTTCAATATCGTTGAAGGTGAGTCTGAGATCATTGCCGGTCCGTTTACCGAGTATACGGGCATGCGCTGGGCTCTCTTTTTCCTGGCAGAGTTTGCGAATCTGCTGTCCATCTCCATCATGACTACGACCCTGTTCCTGGGCGGCTGGCATGGGCCGGCTTTCCTGCCGGGCATGATCTGGTTCTGGATCAAGGTGCTTCTCATGGTGCTGGTTTTTCAGTGGATTGGCTGGACCTTCCCTCGCTTCCGTATCGATCAGATGCTTTCCTTTGGCTGGAAGGTATTGCTGCCGGTAGCTCTGGTCAACGTCCTGCTGACGGGGATCGGCGTCTACATTTACAATTGGTTATGATAGGAGGCAGTCAATATGTGGGGCAAGGGACTCATTGAAGGATTGGTGGTCACCTGGAAGCACTTCTGGGGCAAAAAGGAGACCTTTTACTATCCGGAACAGAAGCTCCCGATGACAGATCGTTTTCGCGGTGGTCATCTGGTGCTGGACGATAAAAAGTGCATCGGCTGCAAGCTCTGTGCTATGGGCTGTCCAAATGCGGCCCTGTCGCTGGAGGTCAGCGTCGATGAAAACAAGAAGCGCCATATGGAAAGCTATAATCATCAGCTCGGGCGCTGCATGTACTGTGATCTCTGTATAGAGGCCTGTCCGGTACATGCGATCCATTGGGACAAGAACTATGAGCAGGCATCGTATTTCAAGGAAGATATGTCTTATGATGCTGTAGTAGAGGCGAAAAAGAGGGGGGATCAAAATGAGTGAGCTCATCAATGCAGCCGTGTTTTACGTGCTGGCGCTGGTGATCCTCCTGACGGCGCTGGGTGTGGTGCTCGGAAAGAATCTCGTGCACAGTGCGCTGCTCATGACAGCTTCCTTTATCGGTGTAGGCTGTCTGTACATCGTGCTGCATGCTGATTTCCTGGGCGCCGTGCAGTTCATGGTGTATTCCGGCGGTGTGGCGATCATCATTGTCATGGGCATCATGCTCACGCATCGCTCGGAAAAGACTCCCTCGAGCCCGGATCATGATCATAAGCTGCCAGCCTTCGGCATCGTAGGGCTTTTTGCAATCCTGATGCTGACGGTTTACAGCTATTCGCCGCTGCGCACGACGGAATTCGTCGTGGAGGACACGGTGAACGCACTGGCGGATATGATGCTGACCCATTATGTGCTGCCGTTTGAAATTGCGGCCGTGCTGCTGCTGGTGGCTATGATCGGGGCAATTATCCTGGCAAAAGGAGAGGATGAAGTATGACCATTGGGCTTATGCATTATCTCGCTTTGGCGGCAATCCTGTTTGCCATTGGCTTATACGGCCTCTTTACCAAGCGGAATTTCGTAGCGATTCTCATGTGCATCGAGCTCATGCTCAATGCCGTGAATATCAATTTTATTGCATTCAACCATTTCATGCCGGTCAATGATCTCACCGGACAGCTTTTTGCTGTGTTTTCCATCATGGTAGGCGCAGCTGAGGTTGCTGTGGGGCTGGCACTGGCATTCCGTATTTATCATGACCGCGATACGGTCAATGTGGATGAACTGAACAAGATGAAAGGATAGGAGGAGATTAGAAGATGTTTCATGAATTCGCACTTGAACATGCCTGGCTGATCCCACTGCTACCGGCCATCGCGTTCGTCATCATCGGCATGGTCATCCGGCCCTTCGGCAAGCTGTCGGCGGCCACGGCCATCACCATGAGCTTCATCAGCTTCCTGCTCGCACTGGGCGTTGCGTGGTCGGTGGTCAACATGGGCATCACCGTGGAAAACCCGTTCGTGCAGCGGATTCCCTGGATGCACATCGGCAGTGTGCAGGTCGATATGGGCGTGCTCATCGATCCACTCACCGCTATGATGCTGGTCGTCGTGTCGACGGTGTCCATGCTGGTGCAGATCTATTCCGTAGGCTATATGGAAGGCGATCCTGGCTATGGCCGGTTCTTTTCCTTCCTGTCGCTGTTTGCGGCGTCGATGCTGGGGCTGGTGCTCGCGGTGAACTTCCTGGAAATGTATGTTTTCTGGGAGCTCGTCGGCTTGTGCTCGTATCTGCTCATCGGATTTTATTACCATCGCATTTCGGCGCGTGAGGCGGCCAAGAAGGCCTTCATCACGACGCGTGTCGGTGATTTCGGTCTGCTGCTGGGCATCCTGCTGCTGCAGATTACCTTTGGAACGCTGGATTTCATCGCGTTGAAGGAAATCATTCCGGCGTATATTCTGGCGGCTGGTACGGGTTTCATGACCGTAGTGGCTCTGCTGATCTTCATTGGACCTATCGGTAAATCCGGTCAGTTCCCGCTGCATGTGTGGCTGCCGGATGCCATGGAGGGCCCGACACCGGTGTCGGCACTCATCCATGCGGCTACCATGGTCGTCGCTGGTGTCTATCTCGTGGCGCGCGCGTACTTTATGTTCAGCGAGCTGCCGCTTGTAATGAATTTCATCGCCTGGCTGGGTGCCTTCACGGCCTTCTTTGCCGCGAGCATCGCGTTTACCCAGCGGGCCATCAAGCGAATCCTGGCGTATTCAACCATCAGTCAGCTCGGCTATATGATGCTGGCCCTTGGTGTCGGATCGCTGACCGCCTCCATGTTCCATCTCATGACGCATGCTTTTTTCAAGGCGCTGCTGTTCCTCTGTGCAGGTGCGGTAATGCACGCGATGAGCGATGAGGCGGATATTTTCAAGATGGGCGGACTCAGAAAGCGCATGCCGGTCACCTTTGCTACGATGACCATTGGTGTGCTGGCGATTTCGGGGCTGCCGCCGTTCGCGGGCTTTTTCTCCAAGGATGAGATCCTTGGTGCTGCGGCCGCGGTAAGCACGCCGCTCTATGTGCTCGCAACGCTCACGGCGTTCATGACGGCCTTCTATATGGCCCGGCTGCTGTTTGTAGCTTTCATGGGCGAGCCGGCCAATCCGGATTGCAAGGCGCATGAGGTATCCTGGTTCATGCGGGTGCCGCTCATCATCCTGGCCGCACTGGCCGTTGTGAGCGGTCTCTGGGGACATCTGGCCGGCTTTGGCGACTGGGTGCGCTTCGGAGCGCCGGAGCATGGCGGCATCGATCTCACGATAGCGGCTGTTTCGACGGTGCTTTCGTTGGCTGCTCTGTGGCTGGCCTGGAATATTTACGTCACAAAGCGCTGGTCCTCGGATGCGATTGCGAAAAAGTTCGGCGTACTCTACACGCTGAGCTTCCATAAATACTATATTGATGAATTCTATGCGCTGCTCACGAAATACCTTGTTGATGGCGTGGGGAAGATCCTCTATTGGATTGATATCTACATTGTCGATGGCATCGTGAACAGCCTGGCGTATTTCGTAGGCTTCTGCAGCAAGCTCTTCACCAGAGCGCAGACGGGACAGGCCCAGCAGTATGTGGCTGTGTTCTTCTGCGGTGTGATTCTGCTGGTGGCTTACAGCCTTTTCTACGCGCATAAGATTCTGGTGCTGCTGGGAGGTGCTTTTTAATGGGAGGATTTCCTTTATTGTCCACCGTCCTGCTGTCACCGATAGCGGCTGCGCTGCTGCTGTGCTTCATCTCCAAGGAGGCGAAGGAATCCGTAAGGATCATTGCGGCGGGCGCCATGACCATTTCACTGGCCTTGACGGTTTTTGCTTACTTTACCTATGATATTTCCGTCGGTGGCATGCAGTTCACCGAGAATATTCCCTGGATCAAGGATTTGGGCGTAGCCTATTCCCTAGGGGTCGATGGTATATCGCTGCCGATGCTGCTGCTGACAGATCTCATCGGTCTGGCCGCGGTGTTCAGCTCCTGGAATATCGATAAGCGGCCGAAGGAATTTTTCATTCTGCTGCTCATCCTCATCGCGGGTGTCACGGGAACCTTCATTGCGCGGGATCTCTTCATCTTCCTGCTCTGCTATGAGGTTGTGGTCATCCCGATTTATATCATGGTCATTATCTGGGGCTCGACAAAGCGGGTCACGAAAGAATATGCGGGCATGAAGCTCACGATTTATCTGCTCATGGGGTCGGCGTTCATGCTGGTCGGCGTAGTAGCGCTGTATCTGCAGGCATTTCCGGCACACATGCGTACTTTCGATATGGAAGCGCTGGCGATGGCCAGCCAGCTCGGAAATTTCAGCGAGACCTTCCAGATCTTTGCTTTTTTCCTGCTGCTGCTGGGCTTTGGCTCGCTGCTTTCCATGTTCCCGTTCCACAGCTGGTCGCCAGACGGCTATGCCGGCGCGCCGACAGCTGTATCCATGATCCATGCGGGCGTGCTGAAAAAAATCGGCGGCTATGGTCTTATCCGGCTGGGCCTCCTGGTGCTGCCACTGGGCGCGAAGTTCTGGGCACCGCTCATTGCGGGGCTCGCGATGATCAATGTGCTCTATGCGGCCTATATCGCACTCGTGCAGAAGGATCTGAAGTACGTAATCGGATATTCCTCGGTTTCGCACATGGGCTATGTACTGCTGGGCTTTGCCGCATTGAATGTCATCAGTATCAGTGGTGCGGTGGCAAACATGGTGGCGCATGGTGTGATGAGCGCACTCTTCTTCTCCATGATCGGTTATGTGTATGAAAAGACGCATATGCGCAGCGTGACAGAGCTGCGGGGCCTGGCGCATCAGATGCCGCGGGTGGCCGTAGGCTTCATGCTGGCAGGTATGGCTTCCGTTGGCCTGCCGGGTCTCATCGGCTTCGTTCCTGAATTTACGATTTTTGTCGGTTCCTTTGGCGTGTATCCGATTTTTGCCATCCTGGCGATTTCGGGCATCATCTTCACCGCTCTTTATACCCTGCGCGTTCTGGCCAAGGTATTGTTCGGACCAAAGGATACGCGCTTTGATGCTTTCCGTGATGCGCGTGGCGTAGAAATGATGCCGCTCATCCTTCTCGGTGTCGTGCTGGTGGGCTTCGGCCTGTTCCCGCAGGTGCTTATGGGGGTTGTAGGCTCTGGTGTTGAGCCGCTGCTGCCGCTGTTGAATCACATTGCGGATGCACCGACGCTGTTAGGGGGTATCTGACAATGAATTTTTTAGCGATTAGCACGGAAATCGGTATTCTCGTCCTGGCACTGTTTGTCATGGCGGTAGACCTGATCCTGCCAAAGCAGGAAACACGCAAGAGTGTGGCCTGCATTACGATCTGCGGTCTCATTGCGCTGCTTCTCTACAGCTTCACGCAGTATCATTTCGATGGCAGTTCCTATTTCTATCAGAATCTTTATTTCGTTGATAATTACGCGATTTTCTTCAAACAGCTCTTTATGGTGGCGGTGCTCTTCACGATTCTGTTTTCACAGGATTATGCGCAGGCGCTGCTGCGCTATCGCGGCGAGTTCTATTCGCTGCTGCTGTTTGCATTGCTGGGCATGTGCGTCCTGGCCTCGGCCACGGATTTCCTCACGGCTTTCGTGGGACTGGAGCTCATGACCATTTCCTTTTACATTCTGGTTGGCGCACGTATGTCCTCGGCGAATTCGAGCGAGGCTGCAGTGAAATACCTGGTGGTTGGTTCGGCCTCAACGGCGGTCATGCTCTATGGTATCAGCCTGGTGTACGGCTCGACGGGCAGCATCCTCTTTGAGGAAATCTGCCGCAATCCGCATCTGCTTTATGCTACAAGCATTGCGGGCATCACGATGATACTCATCGGCTTTTTCTTCAAGCTTTCGGTGATCCCGTTCCACATGTGGGCACCGGATGTCTATCAGGGAGCACCAACTCCGGTGACGGCTCTGCTGGCTATGGGCTCTAAGGCCGCTGGCCTGGCTGTGCTCATGCGTGTACTCTATACGGCCTTCCCGATGATGGGCGCCTACTGGCTGCCGATTCTGGCGGTATTCTCGGCTGTCTGCATGATTGGCGGCAATGTCATGGCCATCAAGCAGAAGGATCTTAAGCGCATGCTGGCGTATTCCTCTATCGCGCAGGCCGGCTATATGATGGTCGGTATCGTGGCGGCAGATATGCCGGGCATGAAGGCGGTGCTGTTCTACGCCATGCTGTATGTGTTCGCGAATGTCGGTGCCTTTGCGGTGCTGGCTGTAGTGGATCAGCAGAAGGGCGCAACGGACCGTCAGGCGGTCCAGGGGCTCGCAAAATCAGCACCGATTCTGGCTGCTGTCATGACGATTTCCCTGCTGTCCATGGCGGGCATTCCGCCGACGGCTGGCTTCGCCGGCAAGATCTATCTCTTTACCGCAGTAGTGGAACGCGGCTATCTCTGGCTTGCCTTTGTGGGGTTTGTGATGTCGATGATTTCCGTTTACTACTATCTGCTGGTAGCCAAGGCTATGTATCTTGGTGAGGACCGGGAAAACACCCGCATCCATATCTCCGGCGCAGTACGGGCTTCCGTTCTGCTCAGCGTTCTTGGCACGATTGCCATCGGCGTATGTCCGGAGCAGCTTGCAAACATTACAAATATCGCTGCACAGACCTTTATGCGGTGAGTATAGACCAATAGAAAACGCCTGTCCCTTGTGGGGCAGGCGTTTTCTATTGGGGCGTTATTCCGCTGTATAGCGGCTGCGCAGCAGGGCGATTTCCCTTGCGTAGCCATCGTGGTCGTTCGGTGTTTCCAGGATGAAGGGGAGGTGGGCGAGGGCCGGATGATTGATGACGCGTGTAAGGGCGTCAAGGCCGATGCAGCCTTCGCCGATGCGTGCGTGGCGATCCTTGTGACTTCCCAGGGGATTGAGGCTGTCGTTCAGATGGATGGCCTTCAGGCGGGAAAGGCCGATGCTCTTGTCAAAGCTGGTGAGTACGCCATCGAGGTCGTTTACGATATCGTAGCCGCCGTCCCAGACATGGCAGGTATCGAGGCAGACGCCCAGCTGGTCGCTGCAGTGTACCTGCTCGATGATAGCCGCGATTTCCTCAAAGCTGCGGCCAACCTCAGTACCTTTGCCGGACATGGTCTCCAGCAGTACGGTCGTCGTCTGTCCGGTGGTGAGCACTTCGTTCAGCAGCCCGGCAATGCGTGCAATGCCTGCTTCGGCACCCTGGCCTACGTGGCTGCCGGGGTGGAAATTGTAGAAATTTCCCGGTGTACGTTCCAGGCGCTGCAAGTCGTCCAGCATGGTCTCACGCGCAAACACGCGCAGGTTTTCCTTGGCGGCACAGGGGTTCAGCGTGTAAGGGGCATGAGCGACAAGCGTCCCGATGCCGTGTTCCTTTTTCAGAGCGAGGAAGGCGGTGAGATCCGCATCATCAATGTCCTTGGCTCTTCCGCCCCGCGGGTTACGGGTAAAGAAGGCAAAGACATCCGCCTGCAGGTCCAACGCCTCTTTCCCCATAGCAAGATATCCCTTGCTGGAAGATAAATGGTTTCCTATATGAAGCATGCTATGATTCTCCTTTGATTGTTATTATCAATAGAGATATCATAGCATGAAATGAGGGAATGTCAAATTTTTGTTCTCCGGCAGTCAACGTCAGTCAGCGTTATAAGGTATGACGAAGCGAACCGGCAATTTAGCGGTTGCTCATGCCGAGGCGGTGGAGCATCTCCATGTCTTCTTTGATGGTGGTGCCGGAGGTGGTGAGCATGTTGCCGGTGATGGAGGCGGAGGCGCCGGCCTTGAAGGCTGTTTCGCCGTTCTGGGGCAGGAGCTTGCGGCCGGCAGCAAGGCGGATATTGGCTTCCGGGTTGATGAAGCGGAAGATCGCCACGGTGCGCAGGATATCCTCACCGGAAAGCTGCGGGCGCCCTTCCAGCGGGGTGCCGGGGATTGGCATGAGAGCGTTGATCGGAATCGACTGGATGCCGAGCTCGGCCAGGCTGATGGCCATGTCGAAGCGGTCCTCCCAGGTTTCGCCCATACCGATGATGCCGCCCGAGCATACCTGGAGTCCCTCTTTCTGCGCCAGCCGGATGGTGCGGATGCGGTCATCGTAAGTGTGGGTGGTGCAGATTTCCGGGAAAAAGCGGCGGGAGGTCTCGATGTTGTGGTGATAGCTCGTGACGCCTGTCATGTGGATGCGATGCAGCTGCTCGGCGGAAAGGATGCCGTGCGAGGCACAGAGGTCAATCTGCAGGGTGCGGCGCATTTCACGGTAAACGTTCAATACTTTTTCAAAATCATCGCCATCCAGTGCGCGGCCGGAGGTCACAATCGCAAAGCGGTTGGCACCGGCTTCCTGATTGAGGCGCGCGTTCTCAAGAATTTCAGTGAGCGGCAGGAACGGATGCTCGTCGATTTCCGCATGGTTATGAGCCGATTGCGCGCAGTAGCGGCAGTTTTCGCTGCAATGGCCGCAACGCCCGTTGATGATGGTACAGAGATCGATGTGCTGGCCGCAGAAGTGCTCCTGCAGGGCATAGGCACCATGCTGCAGTTCCTCCAGGGGAGCCGTGAGAAAGAAGGAAAGGTCATCGCCGCGTTTCAGGCGGAAGCCCTCTAAGATTTTTTTGGTAAGTTCCTGGATATTGGTCGTCATGTTATCGAACGCTCCATTCTTTTCATAGTGATACAGTCTGTTTCTATTATAGGATGCCAGGAATTAACAGTCAACCATAATTACTATAGTAGTTGACACAAAACAAATTATTTGACATTTACGCCCCTTGCGGTACAATTAAAGATGGGGAATGAGGTGAATTTGCTGGCGCTGCGCAGCTTTTTATTTTTGAGGAGCGTCAGACGATTATTTGCAGAAAGTTTTAGAGGAAAATATCAGCTTTGCTGATCACCAGGAGGCTTATGCCCTGCTTGGCGATCGGGATGAGCATTTACGGGTTTTGATAGAGAATTTTGACTGCCGGTTTGTGAGCCGGGGGGATGAGCTGGAAATCAGTGGTGAGGCCGCGGAGGTATCGCGGGCCGCGAAGATCATGCGGGAGCTGCAGTATCTGTATCGGCAGGGCACCGCAATCACCATGCACGAAGTGCGCTACAGTGTAGGTCTGGTCAAGGGCGGCAAGGGCGAGGCTCTGCATGCGCTGTTCAGCGATACGATCCTGGTGACCTCGCGTGGCCGGCATGTGCGGCCAAAGACACTGGGGCAGCGCGTTTATCTTGACGCGATCCGGGCCAATTCCATTACCCTTGGTATCGGCCCGGCCGGTACAGGCAAGACGTACCTCGCGGTTGTGATGGCCGTCGCTGCCCTGCGGAACCGTGAGGTGGAGAAGATCATTCTCACACGGCCGGCGGTGGAAGCTGGCGAACGGCTGGGTTTTTTGCCCGGCGATCTGCAGGATAAGGTCGACCCATATCTGCGGCCGCTGTACGATGCGCTGCAGGATATCATGGGGGTGGATACTTATCAGAAGCTTATGGCCAAGGGCATCATTGAGATTGCGCCGCTCGCGTATATGCGCGGTCGTACGCTGGAAGACGCTTTTGTCATTTTGGATGAAGCGCAGAATACTACGGACAAGCAGATGAAGATGTTCCTGACCCGTCTGGGCTTTGGCTCGCGCATGGTTGTTACAGGGGACCTCGGCCAGGTCGATTTGCCGCGCGGCGTGACCTCGGGGCTGCGTGAGGCGAGTGAGGTGCTTTCCGGTGTACGGGGCATTGGTATCGTGCGGCTCGATCCGCTGGATGTCATCCGTCATGATGTGGTATCCCGCATCGTTGAGGCCTATGATTCCTATGAAGCGAAGAAGAAGGAGCGGCGGGAAAAACGGGCCGCTGGCAGGCAGGAGAATTGATATGGAAGTTATTTTGAGTACGTATCCGGAGGAGCTTTCCTTTCCGGCTGATATAGAAGAAAATGTCCGGGCTGCCGCTGAAAAAGCTGCGGAGCTTTATGGAGTGCCCACGGCAGAGGTGAGCATCACGCTCACGGACAATGCCTATATTCATGAATTGAACCGGCAGTATCGCAAGATTGACCGGCCTACGGATGTGTTGTCCTTTGCGCTCAATGAGGGCGTGGAGCCGGAGGTCAAGGATGGTCCGGCCATCAACGTGCTGGGGGATATCATCATATCGGTGGAGCGGGCACAGGAACAGGCCGCGGACTATGGACACAGCCTGCGTCGGGAGATGGCTTTTCTGACAGTGCATGGCATGCTCCATCTGCTGGGCTATGATCACATGGAAGAAGCGGAACGCGCAGAAATGCAGCGGGAAGAAAAATATGTTATGGAACAGCTGGGGATTCCAAGGGAATAGGCTGTAGGGAGGTTTTTATGGAAAACAAGCACAAGTCTGGATTCATCGCGGTCATTGGCCGTCCAAATGTGGGGAAATCCACGCTGATCAACAGTCTGATCGGGCAGAAGATCGCCATTATGTCGGATAAGCCGCAGACGACGCGGAACCGGATTCTCTGTATACTCACGCAGGAGGATGCACAGATTGTCTTCCTGGATACGCCGGGTATCCATAAACCAAAGCATAAGCTGGGCGAGTATATGGTCCGTGCAGCGGAAAATACGCTCAAGGAGGTCGATGCGATCCTGTTCGTGGTGGATGCGACGGAGGACATGGGCCCTGGGGAGTTCTACATCCTCGAGCGCCTGCAGGCGACGAATAAGCCTGTGATTCTCATCGTAAACAAGCTGGACCTCATCGATAAGGCCAGGGTGCTGCCGATCATATCCCGGTATGCTGACAAATACCATTTTGAGGGTGTTGTGCCGATTTCGGCGAAGGAAAAGACGAATCTGGACGGGCTGCTCGCCGAGATCAAGAAATATCTGCCGGAGGGGCCGCAGTATTATCCGGAGGATATGGTCACGGACCAACCGGAGCGCCTGATTGTGGCAGAGCTTGTGCGCGAGAAGGTATTGCAGCTTACCCGCGAGGAAATCCCGCATGCGGTCGCCGTTGATGTTGATGAAATGACTACGCGGGCCAATCAGGATATCTATATTCGCGCGACCATCTATGTCGAGCGTGATTCGCAGAAGGGCATCGTCATCGGCAGCCGCGGCAAGCTGCTGAAGGATATCGGTGCACTGGCCCGGAAGGATATCGAAACGCTCCTGGGGGCAAAGGTATTCCTGGATCTCTGGGTCAAGGTCAAGAAGGACTGGCGTAATCGCGATAATGTATTGAAGGGCTTCGGCTTTGAATGATAGGGGAGACGCCGTCCTGCTGCAGTTGGCAGGATGGCGTTTATTTTGTGGCTATAGGAGGCTGGCTGTATGAAGCATGTTTCCCGTTGTTTTATCAATGGTCTTATTTTGTTGGTGCCGATTTCCATCACGTTCTTTGTCGTTGCGGAGACGTTATCCTTTACGGAGGGGGTGCTGGGTAAGCACCTGCCGGGGTACTTCCCGGGGATGGGCATCATCACGCTGCTGGCCGTCATTTATCTGGTTGGATGGCTTTCCTCAAACTGGTTTCTCAAGCGCGTGATTGGCTATGGTGAGCGGCTGCTCAACAAGATTCCGGTCGTGAAATTCATCTATAATAGCGTAAAGCACTTATCGACGGCTGTATTTGAGTCGAACAGCATGTTCGATCATGTCGTGCTGGTTCCCTTTCATCAGTCACTGGCCCTGGGCTTCATCATGGCGGAGGTGCCGCAGGTGATGAAGCAGAAGCTCGGTGAGGACTATGTCTGCGTGTTTGTTCCCTGGAGCCTCAATATGACCTCCGGCACGAACCTGTTCGTGGCGAAAAAGGATGTCATCTATCTGGATATCAGCAGTGAGTCTGCACTGCAGTATCTGCTGACAGCCGGTGCTGTCATGCCGCAGCCGTCTCCGGGCAGCGAGTTCCTGCAGTCAGAGGCGGAAAAAGAGGGGCGGGACAGCTGATGGCCCAGTATACGACAGAAGGAATTGTGCTGGGCGTACGCAACTGGGGTGACGCGGATAAGATGGTCACCATTTTTTCCCGGGAGCGCGGGCGTTTGAAGGCGGCTGCTTTTGGCTGCCGCCGGCCGCGCAGTCCGTTGGCGGGCGGCATGCAGATGTTTCATGTGCTGGAGCTGCAGCTGGCGGAAGGACAGCGTCTGGATACCGTGAAGCAATGCACGCTGCGGCAGAGCTTTAAGCCCTTGCGGGAAGATCTGACAGCGATGGCCTATGGTTCCTTTATTGCGGAGCTTGCGCTTGAGCTGGCTCCGGAACACATGCCGCAGCCGGAGATGTTTGACCGCCTGCTGGATATACTGGCAGCCTTTGGCAGCCGCAGTCCGCGCCTCATTGCATTGGCTGCCGGCTATCAGCTGCTGGGGTTTTCCGGCTCGCAGCTGCAGTTTGCGCATTGTGCGCACTGCGGTAAGGCGGTAGCGGATGACGGATATTTTTCAGTATCGGATGGCGGCCTGCTCTGCCGTGCTTGTGCCGATCCCGCACTGCCGTTGCTGCCGGCCGGCGTACGGGCATTTATCCTGCGGCTGGAAAGCCTTGAATGGAAGCAGCCGCCGGCATTTTCGGTAAAAAAAACAGAGCTGCTGCAGGCCGAGCATATATTGCTCGATTATCTGCAGCAGCTGCTGGGAAAGTCTTTGAGATCTTTGGTATTCATCAATCAGCTGGCTTCGGTATAAAGCCGGCTGATTTTTAGTTGGCGGCTTTTTTGGAGTAAAAATTCCGATTGCCGCTGCCGATGATGGAAATATAATCCTGCGGTGCACAGCAGTTCAATGAAATTTCCCCCTTAAAGGCATTGATGACTGTGGTAAAGTACGGGTTTTTCAGCTGGCGCTTGAATTTCGGATTGCAGTGCAGTACCTCATCCACGAGGAAAACACCGATCTGTCCCTGGCGGGTACAGAAATTGCCCAGCTTGCGATTGGTGGCCATTTCTAAAAATTCACAGCAGAAGTTGCGGCCGAGCGGCGGGCTGATGAGACAGGTTGTCAGCCCGAGGCTCTGGGCCTCGTCCTCCCAATGGCTCAGACAACTGGTGGTATCGAAGACCGTCCGCGCATCGCAGATTACGATATCTCCGGCGAAGGTGCAGGTATCCATTTTGATTTGGTTGGCAAATTCGGTGACGAGGCTCTGGCGTACAGCCTGTTCAATCTGAATGGTATCCAGATTGGTCTGCAGGCGGCTCTTGGCGAGTTCAATGAGTTCCTGGTTGTTTTCTTCATCCCGGTAGAGGACGTCGAGGAATGTGCTCACTCGTGTGACATTCCGTTCCAGGTCTTTTATGGTAACAAGCTTTTCCACAGTGAAGGTTCCTTCCTTTCCTACATCAAGATTCCTATAGATGGAAGAAGTATAGTGATTCAATAGAAAACAAGATTCTTGTTTACTCTTCTACAGAGGTATCCTTATATCCTGCTGGCAGCAAAATATTCTTTTTAGACGGTCAGGATGGTTTAAGCCGGATACGAATGTCCGGTAAGGATTGACAAGCCGGCAGCGATTTGATAAACTTACACATAGCGATGAGGAAGAGGAGTAGCTCCCCAAAAGCGAGGCGGTGATGGTGCGAGACCGCTGTTGGAGTGAAGGGCGCTTCGGAGCGTAACCGAATATCACGAGGTGGGCTTTTTTAGCCAATCAGGGTGGAACCGCGGGAATATGTCTCGTCCCTGTAACGTTTTTGTTACATGGGGGCGGGCTTTTTTTATTGCGATTTTACAAATATGAAGGGGGAGTCAGTCTTATGAAATTTCAGGAAATCATCCTGACCCTGCAGAAGTTTTGGTCTGAGCAGGGATGTATTTTAGCCGAGCCCTATGATGTGGAAAAGGGCGCCGGTACGATGAATCCATCGACCTTTTTGCGCGTGCTGGGCCCGGAGCCCTGGCATGTCGCCTATGTAGAGCCGTCGCGCCGTCCGGCCGATGGCCGCTATGGAGAGAACCCGAACCGTCTTTATCAGCATCACCAGTTCCAGGTCATCATGAAGCCGTCGCCGGACAATATCCAGGAACTGTATCTGGAAAGTCTGGAACGCCTGGGCATCGATCCGAAGCAGCATGATATCCGCTTTGTTGAGGACAACTGGGAATCTCCGACGCTCGGCGCCTGGGGGCTGGGCTGGGAGGTCTGGCTCGATGGCATGGAAATCACGCAGTTCACGTATTTCCAGCAGGTCGGCAGCCAGGACATCAAGCCGGTTGCTTCGGAAATCACCTATGGCCTGGAGCGTCTGGCCATGTATATCCAGGGCGTAGAGAATGTCTATGATATTCAGTGGACCGATGACTACACCTATGGGGATGTATTCCATCAGAATGAATTCGAGCAGTCCACCTATTCCTTTGAGCTTTCGGACGAGGCTCTGCTCTTTGATCTCTTTGAAAAATACGAGAAGGAAGCGGTGCGCATCATCGACCTCGGCTATGTACATCCGGCCTATGACTATGTGCTCAAGTGCTCCCACACCTTTAATCTGCTGGATGCCCGCGGGGCCATCAGTGTTTCGGAGCGTACGGCCTTCATCGGCCGTGTCCGCCGTCTTGCCCGCCTCTGTGCGCAGTGCTATCTGAAGCAGCGCGAAGAACTGGGCTATCCGATGCTGAATAGGGGGAAAAAGGCATGAGCAAGGATTTATTATTGGAAATTGGTACCGAAGAGATTCCGGCACATGCAATGCCGGGGATATTGTCGCAGCTGAAGGAAAATGCGGCAAAGGCTTTCAAGGAACTGCGGCTTTCCTATACGGATATCCGCACGCTCGGGACACCGCGCCGTACCGCGCTGCTGGTGGCCGGCCTCGATGAAAAGCAGCCGGATGTATCGAGTGAGAACCGCGGCCCGTCCGTTGCCATCGCGTTTGATGCGGACGGCAATCCGACCAAGGCAGCCCAGGGCTTTGCCCGGGGCCAGAAGGTGGATGCCAGCGCGCTGGTCGTAAAGGATGGCTATGTCTATGCGATGGTGCATGAGGATGGCAAGGCAACCAGTGAGCTGCTGCAGGCATTGCTGCCGGAGCTGATCTGCGGCCTGAGCTTCCCGAACAATATGCGCTGGGCTGATCTTGATTTCAAATTCATCCGTCCGCTGCGCTGGTTGGTGGCACTCTACGATGCGGAGATCATTCCGTTTGAGGTGGCGGAGGTTAAATCTGGCCGCATTTCCCGCGGCCATCGCTTCCTGAGCCAGGGAGATTTCTCCATTGCTGATGCCAAAAGCTATGAAAAGGCCTGCGAGGAGCAGTTTATCATCGTGGATCAGGAGAAGCGCAAGGCGATGATCCGTGAGCAGATCGAGGCCTGCGCGAAGGCCAATGGCGGGCAGGCTGAAATCACCGAGGAGCTTTTGGAAGAGGTTCTCTATCTTGTTGAATACCCGACGGCACTCTGTGGCCGCTTTGAGGATAAATATCTGCAGCTGCCGCCGGAGGCTGTCATTACGCCGATGCGTGATCATCAGCGTTATTTCCCGGTCAAGGACGCAGCGGGCAAGCTGCTGCCGCTCTTCATCACCGTCCGCAATGGCGGTACGGCCCATCTGGAAACCGTCCAGCATGGCAATGAGCGCGTGCTGCGCGCCCGTCTGGATGATGCACAGTTCTTCTTTGATGAAGACCGCAAGAAGTCACTGGAACAGCACATGGACAAGCTCAAGACCGTTGTATTCCAGGAAGGTCTCGGCACAATCTTTGATAAGGCTGGCCGCTTGGAAAAGCTCGCAGGAAGCATCAGCGACAGCCTGGCTGTAAGTGCACAGGACAAAAAGGACGCCATGCGCGCCGCTCGGCTCGCCAAGGCCGATCTCGTCACGGGCATGGTCTGTGAGTTCACGGAGCTGCAGGGGGTCATGGGCCGTGAGTACGCACTGCTCGATGGGGAAACCCCGGCAGTTGCCAAGGCCATCTATGAGCATTATATGCCGCGGTTCGCGGGCGATTCCCAGCCGAAGACGACGGCCGGCCGTATCGTGAGTCTGGCCGATAAAGTCGACAATATTGTGGCAACCTTCAGCCGCGGACTCATTCCGACGGGCTCGCAGGATCCGTTTGCGCTGCGCCGCCAGGCCCTGGGCATGGTGAATATGCTCATCGAGGCCGAATACCACGTTTCGCTCTCCGCACTTGTTGCGTCGGCCATGGACATGCTGGGTATGCAGGATGCTGCGGCTCGTACGAAGATGCAGGCCGATGTCGCTGACTTCATGCGGCTGCGCCTCAAGAATGTGCTGGCGGATGCGAATATCCGCTACGATATCGTTGATGCTGTGCTCGGTAATGTCGATGATATCTATGCGGTCTATCTGCGGGCCCAGGCTGTGGCAAAGGCACTTGAGAAGGATATGACCAAGAGCATTCAGGCCTTTGTACGGGCAGGCAACCTCGCCAAGAAGGCAGAGACCGAGGGCATGACCGAGGCACTCTTCACGGTTCCTGAGGAAAAAGCTCTGTATCAGGCCTATGTATCGACGGCAAGCGCACTGGAAAGCCTGCTCAAGGGACAGGATTATCTGGGAGCCCTGGATGACCTGGAAGAGCTGGCAGCACCTATCGACGCATTCTTTGATGCGGTCATGGTCATGGACAAGGATGAAAAAATCCGCAAGAACCGCCTTGGCCTGCTGAAGGCAATCGACGCTCTCGTAAACGAGGTAGCTGATTTCAGCAAGATCGTTCTGGCATAAGCATTTCTGCGGTTGATCGCAGTGAAAAGACCTCCGGCACAGCCTTGGCTGCAGCAGGAGGTCTTTTGTGTTGTCCATCAGTTGTCTTCGAGAACCTTATTGTTTTCAATATCGTAGCGCAGGTGATCCACTTTCGTTTCCCGGCCGTTGTGCAGCATGATGACATTGCCGCGAAATTCCGCTATCTTTGTCGTCCAGGTATAGCTGGCCTCGTCGGCCTGGATGGAAAGCCCTGTGCGGTGGAAGTCTGCATTTCCGGTGATGCGTGCAGTCTTTGTGCTGTCCTGGGCATATACCTTGTCGCCCTTGAAGAGGATATCATCCTGGGCAACCGTGATATTTCCCTGTCCCCATACCTCCATCGAGGCGATGCTGACCTGGGCGCGGTCGGCGGTAAAGGTACGGTCGGGGGTCGTGATCTTTACGTTGCCGACGAGTACGTACTGCCCGGTGTTCATATCGAGATAGCTGCTGTCCGCTGTGATTTCCGGCTGAGCGGCCAGGGCCGCAGAGGTCAGCAGAAAGAAAAACAGCAATGCGCTGCCGAGGATTCTGAGTCGTTTCATTGTGAGGACTCCTTTCAGAGGTCGTTTATCTGTAAATAAAAAAGGCTGCTGCAAAAATCCCGGGGGATCACCGCAGCGGCCTTTCTTACGATGCAGCCAATTATTTGTCAAGCAGGCCCTTGCTTTCAAGGACTTCTTTGAGGATGGCTGTGGTCGATTTCTGGACAATGGCCAGTGTATCATCCAGAACCTTATTATAAAGTTCGCCTGCATCGGTTGCTCCCCGGCCGTTGGTTACGATTGCGAGGTCGATATGCTGATGCACCGGCAGCTGCTTGCGTTCCTCAAAAATCTTGTCTTGGACCAATTTGCTGAGCTCCTGTTCCGTCATGTAGATCACCTCTTTTCTAAAATCATATTACATATTATATCATAGAAAGAGAGAGAAATCTAAGGATTTGCACTCGTGAGAAAAATTACTGAAAAATCCTTTGGCGGCGGACATTTTCCCGGAAAAGTCAGGATTTGACATTGTGGGGGGAACATGGTAACGTCTAAGCATAGAGGACAATGAGCGGAGCCGGGAACCATATGGAGAGCCCGGCGGCCGGAGCATACAGAAGGAGGGGCAGACCATGAATGTACGTGAACGGACGGAAGAACTGGAATATGAGATTTTATCACCCCATGCGGCGAAGAGCCGGGAGGCCCGGCGCAGTCAGCCGCTGGAGCCCTGTCCCTTTCGAACAAATTTTCAGCGGGACCGGGATCGCATCCTGCATTCGAAATCCTTTCGCCGGCTCAAGCATAAGACCCAGGTCTATATTGTTTCAGGGGACCATTATCGTACCCGTATGACGCACAGCCTGGAGGTGGCACAGATTTCCCGGACGATTGCCCGCGGGCTGCGTCTGAATGAAGATCTCGTGGAGGCTATTGCACTGGGCCATGATGTGGGACATACGCCCTTCGGCCATGCAGGGGAGGCTGCAATGGCTGAGCTCACGGGCCATTTTGCGCATAATGAGCAGAGCCTGCGGGTCGTTGAATACCTGGAAAAGGACGGCGAAGGCCTGAACCTTACCTGGGAGGTCAAGGACGGTATCGTGAACCATTCGGGTAAGCGCCGGGCCAAGACGCTCGAAGGGCGTATTGTTCATACAGCGGATCGGATCGCTTATCTTTGCCATGATTATGATGACAGCCTGCGGGCCGGTATGCTCGGGCCAAAGGATCTGCCGGATCGTGTGGTGCAGGTGCTGGGCAGCAAGCCGTCGCACATGATTACCGGCATGGTGTCGGACATTATCATGACCTCGATGGAGCAGGAGGACATCCTGCTTTCGCCGGTGATGCAGGAGGTCATGGGCGATTTTCGGGATTTCATGTTTGAGCGCATCTATCATTCAGCAATGCTCGCCCATGAGCGTCAGCAGGCTGTCTTTGTATTGCGCGAGCTCTATGAGTATTTTTTGCACAATTTCTCAGCTCTACCGGCGGAGTTTTTGCAGCGTGAGGAGCGCTGGGGCCGCCAGCAGACGGTCGTCGATTATGTCGCGGGACTTACGGACAGCTACGCGGTGCACCTGTTCAATCAGATCTTCATGCCGCCGGTAGGTTCGATGCTGTGATTTTTACCTGGTGGAAATGCAGGCCATTGCTGGAAGATGGCCTGCATTTTTTTGTGAAACAGCAAAAAATTCTAAGATTGTCAAGGGGAAAAAAAGGATATTTTCGTTTTGCATGGAATATATTTTAAGTGAGAAGACAACATGGGGTATTTTTGTACTTTTGTAACAGGAAAAATGAAAATATTTTCTCAAAAAAGAAGGATATTTTCAACCCATCGCGAATTTAGCTTAGGTGTCTTATTGAAAATGGTATTTTTTTGATGTGGATTATAGGCGGTAAAGGGTGGAGCATGTATGAGCGGCAGATTGACGGATGAATTTGTAGAGCGGGTACGCTCGGAATCCGACATTGTATCTGTCGTTTCAGGCTATGTACCCATGAAGAAAAAAGGAAACCGATACTGGGGCTGTTGCCCTTTTCATCAGGAAAATACCCCGTCATTCTCCGTGGTGCCGGATCAAGGCTTTTTTTATTGCTTTGGGTGCCATGCGGGGGGGAATGTCTTTAAGTTTGTTTCAATGATGGAAGGAATTTCCTATTATGAGGCCATTAAGCTGCAGGCAGAGCGGTTGAATATTCCACTGCCGCAGCGGGAAAAAACCGAGCAGGAAATCGCGAGAGAGCAGCGGATTGCAGATTTGCAGAAGATCCATGAAATGGCTCGCAGCTTTTTCCATAATTGCCTTACGAAAACAGGCTATGGGGTCCCCGCACAGAAGTATTTTGCTTCGCGGCGGATCACGCCGGAAATCATTGAAGAGTTTCAGCTGGGCTATGCGCCGGCTGCCTGGGATAAGTTGTCGGCAGCCTTCCAAAAGCGTGGAATCAAGCCGGAGCTTTTGCTGGAGAGCGGCCTGGCCGCAGAACGGCGGCAGTCCTCTGGCATCTATGACCGTTTCCGCAACCGGGTCATGATTCCGATCGCGGATGAACGGGGCCATGTGGTTGGCTTTGGCGGGCGGGTGCTCGACGACAGTCAGCCGAAATATCTGAATTCGCCGGAGACGGTGCTGTTTAATAAGCGCCGGCTTCTTTTCGGGCTGGATCGTGCACATCGTGCCATCAAGCAGGCGGGGCACGCCATTGTGGTCGAGGGCTATATGGATGCGATTTCTGTTTTCGGAGCGGGCATCCATAATGTAGTTGCTTCGCTTGGTACAGCCTTTACGCTGGAGCAGTGCAAGAAGCTGCTTCGCTATGCGCCGGAGATTTATTTTTGCTATGACAGTGATGCTGCCGGGCAGAATGCCACGGTGCGGGCCATGTCGATTGTCAAGGAGACCGGGGCCGTGGTCAAAGTCATCACGATTCCGGACGGCAAGGATCCCGATGAATTCTTGCGTCATCATAGTGCAGATGAATTCCGGGCTTTGGTGCGGGCTGCACTGCCAATCGTTGAATATCATATTCAATATGTGCTGAAATCGGTAGACTATACGAATCTCGAAGGCAAGGTCAACGCGTTGAATACCATGCTGCCCGTTGTTGGCGGAATCCGTAACGCGGTGGAACTCAATGGCTATATTGCCCGCATTGCGCAGGTACTGGGCATTGATGAGGGCGTAGTGCGTTCAGAACTGCAGCGTTTTAGCAAGCAGCCCGTGGATGGGGTGCCGGAAACGGGAACAGCAATGCGCCGGGTGGTACGTCGTGCAGATGACGCGATCCGTCGGGCTGGCCGGGTGGTCATCCGGGTGCTCTGGCAGGATAGTGCGGCTGCGGTACATCTGACGTCACTGGTGCCGGTGACGGCCTTTTCTAATGCGCAGCATCGTGAGATTCTGCAGCTTTTGGTGGACGCTGCAGCGAAGGGAACGGTGCTGAATGACGTGATGGCCGAGGCTCAACTGAGCCCCGAAGCCTCGGAGGAATTATCCCGGGCTATGGTAGAGGATTTTGGCGGGCAGGACCCGCTGGATTTATATGAGGACTGTGTCCGAACCCTGCGCCGTGAATATCTGCATCGCAGCTATGAGGAGCATCGGCTGAAGGCTGATGAACTGCAGCGGCAGGGAGACGATGGCTTTTGGCAGGAATTGACTGAAAGCCAAAGAATAAAAAATGAAATGGATGAATTATAAGGTGTATTTTGTATTTGAGTTGAAAGATTCTACTGAAAGGAGGCAGATCAATGGCTGAATCAAAGAAAGCCGCAGCAAAGGCTGCTGCCGATAAGGCAGCAATCGCCAACCAGAGTGCGTCGATTGTTGCTGCTCTGTTGGAGAAAGGCAAGAAAAATGGTGGGACGCTTACGTATGGGGAGATTGTTGAGGCTTTGCAGGCCCAGGATATGTCACCGGATGAAATAGATGATCTCTATGAGACCTTCAATAAGAAGGGAATCGATGTGGTCGATGACAGTAATGACCAGTCGGACGATAGCGATGAGAAATCGGAGGACGATGTCGATATCGACCTGAGCGTTCCTGAAGGCATCAGCATTGATGACCCGGTTCGCATGTATTTGAAGGAAATTGGCCGGGTGCCTCTTTTGACAGCGGAGGAGGAGATTTTCCTCGCCAAGCGTATGGAAGAGGGCGATGAAGAAGCCCAGAAACGGCTGGCGGAGGCGAATCTGCGCCTGGTAGTCAGCATTGCCAAGCGCTATGTAGGCCGCGGCATGCTGTTTCTGGATCTTATTCAGGAAGGAAATCTCGGTCTCATCAAGGCAGTTGAAAAATTCGATTACAATAAGGGCTATAAGTTCAGTACCTATGCAACCTGGTGGATTCGGCAGGCCATTACGCGCGCGATTGCCGATCAGGCGCGTACCATCCGTATTCCTGTGCATATGGTGGAGACCATCAATAAGCTGATTCGCGTATCCCGACAGCTTCTGCAGCAGCTTGGCCGTGAGCCGGTGCCGGAGGAGATTGCCAAGGAGATGGAAATCAGTGTGGATCGTGTACGGGAAATCATGAAGATCGCACAGGAGCCGGTATCCCTGGAGACCCCGATTGGTGAGGAAGAGGACTCGCATCTGGGCGATTTCATTGAAGACCAGGATGCACCGGCACCGGCGGAGGCCGCTTCCTTCATGCTATTGAAGGAGCAGCTTGAAGAGGTACTCTCGACGCTGACACCACGTGAAATGCGTGTACTTCGTCTGCGTTTTGGACTCGATGATGGCCGGGCCCGCACATTGGAAGAGGTGGGCCAGAATTTTGGCGTTACGCGTGAACGTATCCGGCAGATCGAGGCAAAGGCGCTGCGCAAGCTTCGCCATCCGAGCCGCAGCCGCAAGCTGAAGGATTTTCTGGACTGATAGAGGCCGTTGCAGTGGCCTGGTCGTGTTCATAGGGGCCGCAGAGTTTGCTCTGCGGCTTTTCGTTTGTCAGGCATTGACAGCAATGACTACAGGGAGTATAATATTATCCGTTGGCAATATTCCTCGATAGCTCAGTTGGTAGAGCACCTGACTGTTAATCAGGCTGTCACTGGTTCGAGTCCAGTTCGAGGAGCCAGCTTTCTTTCGTTTTAGACAGAATTTACATGGCTGATGATAAGATACAAGGCGGTATGCTTTGTATCTTTTTTACTGTACAGAAAGGTTGTGAGAGCATGGCTTTGGATGCGAGACTGCAGGCGGTTGCTGCTTTTGTGCCGTCGGGAAGCCGGGCGGTGGATATCGGTACAGATCACGCGTATCTGGCATTGTCCCTGCAGCAGGAACGCGGGGCCGCCAGCGTCATTGCGGCGGATAAGAATGCCGGTCCCTGTGAGGCGGCGCGGCATACATTGCGGGAGGCTGGACTGGAGGACGTGATTCCGGTACGTCAGGGTGATGGCCTGGCTGTTTTGAAGCCTGGGGAAGTCGATACAATCTGCATTGCCGGCATGGGCGGACAGCTCATCAGGGAGATTCTGGCGGCGGAACCGGCTGTGCTTGCCGGGACGCAGCGACTGGTGCTCCAGCCGATGAATGCGGCGGAAAATCTGCGGCGCTGGCTCTATACGGCAGGCTGGCATATTGCGGATGAAGCGCTGGCAGCGGATGACGGTCGATTGTATGAAATCATCGTCGCGGTTCCCGGAAGGGTGGCGATGCCGGAGGAGGTATTGCTTTCCATTGGCCCGGTGCTTTGGGAGAAGAAACCGCCGCTGCTGCGGGAACATATCGAGGCATTGCTGGGCCGTGAAAAGCGGGTCGCCGATGGTATGGGAAAGAGTGAACGGGCGCGGCAGAGCGAGGCCTATCAGGCAGCGCGGCAGCGCGTGCAGCGATTGGAGGAGAAGTGCGAATGGTAAAATGTCAGGTCGTCATGGATGCAATGGAGCGCATTGCACCGCGCCGGTTGGCGGAGGATTGGGACAATCCGGGGCTGCTGCTCGGAAGCCCCGCACAGGAAGTCAGCCGGATCTTTGTCTGTCTCGATGTAGATGAAGCCGCTGTCGATGCGGCGGTTCGCCAGGGGGCCGATATGATTGTATCGCATCATCCCCTGATTTTCCGGGCTATGAAGCAGCTGCGCACGGATTTGCCGCTGGGGCGCCTGCTGCAGCGCCTGATGGAACATCATATTGCTGTCTATGCCGCGCATACCAATCTCGATATCGCTGTGGGCGGCGTCAATGATGTACTGGCCGGTCTGCTTGGACTTCAGGCGCTTGGCCCGCTGTCGGTGACGGCAGAGGAGGAGCTTATCAAGCTGGCAGTCTATGTGCCGGAAGAGTATGCGGAGCGTGTGCGGACGGCGATTACCGAGGCGGGAGCAGGCTGTATCGGTCGCTATTCCTGCTGCACCTTCCGGGTGGCCGGAGAAGGGACCTTTCTGCCAGCAGAGGGGACACGGCCATTTATTGGAGAACCGGGCAGGCTCGAACGGGTTGCTGAGGTTCGCATTGAGACTATTCTGCCGGCTGCCATGGAAAAACGGGTTGTCCGGGCAATGCTGCGCGCCCATCCTTATGAGGAAGCGGCGTATGACCTTTATCCCTTGAAGAACAAGGGAGAGATCAGCAGCCTCGGCCGTATAGGGCTGCTGCCGGAGACTGTTGATGTGCAGAGCTTTGCGCAAAAGGTCTGTGCGGCACTGCCGGCCAGCCATGTGCGACTGGTGGCAGCCGGAGACCGCAAGGTGAAGAAGGTCGCGCTTTGCAGCGGCAGTGGAGCGGAATTCATCAGCCGGGCGGCTTTTCTGGGGGCAGATGTGTATGTCACAGGAGATGTGAAATATCATGATGCGCAGCAGGCAATCGCCAAAGGCATGCACGTGATCGATGCCGGGCATTTTGCCACCGAATATCCCGTTGTGCCCGTGCTCGCCCGCCGCCTGGCCGCAGAGCTGGAGGGGGTGCGGGGGGACATTGCTGTTGCCTGTGATACACAGGCAAGGGATGTATTTTCCGTTGTAAATGCACCCCGGCAGAAATCTTAAAAAGGGCGCTATAAGTATTATGAATTCTTTCCTATTGTTGCGGCTTACTTGACATTATATAGGAAAGATGTTAGAATAAAACCGTTGTTATTTATGAGTACGAAAGACAATCGCGAGTGCCTTGAGGCACCTGAGGAAAGTCCGGGCTCCACAGGGCAGTGTGCTGGATAACGTCCAGCGGGGGCAACCCTAGGGAAAGTGCTATAGAGATTTAGACCGCCTGCATTCGCAGGTAAGGGTGGAAAGGTGCGGTAAGAGCGCACCAGCGGCTGGGTGATCAGCCGGCTAGGCAAACCCCACATGGAGCAAGACCAAATAGGGAAGGGATGATGCGGCCCGCGGAACCTTCCGGGTGTGTCGCTAGAGCTGGCAGGCAACTGTCAGCCCAGATAAATGATTGTCGCCGCGCAAGCGGTACAGAACTCGGCTTATTGAGTGCTCATAAGTTGATGTCGACAGGGCTGTCGCTGATGCTGGCAGCCTGTTTTTATGTGAATAATACGACGTTATAAAATATTGAAAATTTTGCTTTAAAAGCAGGATTATCTTATTTTATGTCGTATATTAAAAAATGAGTTTATATATAAAGCCGAATCCAGCTCAGGAGCGGGGGAACCAAGTTATTGGGGTGAATGAAACTCGCTGTGCCTTCGGGTATAGCAGAGTAAAGGGTGGTCTTCTCTACCCTAACCCGGCAGCTAACCTCGTAGGCGAATAGAGAGAGGAGTGGCTTTTTGAGTAAAGCAATGCGCATATTTGCGCTATCCATGGTCCTTATGTGCTGGTTTTCCCTTGCGAATGCTTCGGCCTTCCGCATTGGAGATCAGGGCAGCGATGTAGCAGAGATTCAAGGTCAGCTGGCCAGTCTCGGTTACGATGTGTCTGCTGATGGAGATTTCGGTCCGGCAACGGCAGAAGCCGTAAAGTCCTTCCAGAAATCCCACGGGTTAGAGGCTGACGGTCTTGTCGGTCCTACCACGTATACGGCGCTGATAGGGAGAGCGATGCCGGCAGTCAGCCGCGGCTCGAACTATATTTCCCGCAGGGTTGTTCAATCCTCGCTGGATTACATAGGCGTTCCGTATGTGTTCGGCGGTACATCTCCGAGTGGTTTTGACTGCTCCGGCTATGTCCGTTATGTATTTGCAAATGCGGGGATTTATCTGCCGCGTACTGCAGATGCACAGTATGAAGTCGGTACACCGGTAGCGATGAGCGAGCTCACTGCAGGCGATCTTGTATTCTTCTCAACGTATGAATATGGACCGTCGCATGTAGGTATCTATCTTGGCGATGGAAACTTTATCAATGCTTCCTCCAGCCGGGGTGTTGCCGTTGATTCGCTTAACAGCTCGTACTGGGGTTCTTGTTACATCGGTGCACGTAGAGTAATGTAATTCTTTTGAGGGGACGGGGATGTCCTCTCTTTTTTTTACCCTTTTTTAGGCATATTCCTTAGCAATAAAAATAGCCGTCAGCGGATGTGCTGGCGACTGGTGACGGTTATTCGGTAAAAAGGTCATCCCAGAATGTGTAGGCAATCATGAGAAAAATGAGCAGGCAAAGAAAAAGATCTCCCATTGTACAGCCTCCTTTGGTATATTCTTTCCTGCGTCTATGATACAATACATTGAGCAGGAATAGCAAGAGGGAGGCGTTGTTTTATGGGAAACATAACGATGGAGGTTGTCGGGGAACTGGATCGGGAGAGTGCGGCCGCATTTATGCGGTCTGTAGGTGTATCAGCAGCCGGGATTGCCATCATGCAGGATAAAATGATTTTTCGTATCGTGCGGCTGCGGCAGGTTCCTACGAAGGCGGCCAATCTCATCAAACAGACGATGCTCTCCAAGGGGGCGGATGCAGCGATTTCAGTGCATGCGGCTGATTTGAGCGAGCCGTTTACGGATGTATTGCTGTTTGCGACGCTCTATCAGTATCGGGCAGCCGTGCGGAGCCTGCGTCGTCAGCCCTGGGGACTTCGGGCGTTGGCAGACGATTTGACGATGCTGCTTGGGATTTCTGTTAGGGAAAAGCAGGAATTTCCTGCAGAATAGCGAAATAAATGGATAAATGAAAGTGTTGTAGAAATGATGATATAAGGAGTGTGCAGCAGATGGCTAAAATCAGAATTATGAACATGATGTTTTATGGTTTCCATGGGACTTATGAATACGAACGGGAACAGGGACAGAAATTTTATTTGGATGTAGAGATGGAGACCCGTGACGAACGGGCTGCAGACAGCGATAAAATGGATGATGGAATTGATACGGCGGTTGTCTATACGCAGGTCAAGGACGTTGTTGAGAACAAGCGCTTCGAACTTTTGCAGGCATTGGCTTCCCATATTGATGAGCGTCTTCTGGCCGCGTATCCCCATCTGGGAGCTGTGACGACGCGCGTGCGGAAGCCGTCTGTTCCCATCTCGGGTCCGCTTGATTACGTAGAAGTGGAAGTTACCCGTAAGGCTAACCAGTGATTGAGAGACCATCGGCAGGATTCCTGACCGGTGGTCTTTTTCTGTTTTCTTTAGCTGTTTTTCGGAAAGAATTTAGAATTTTTAACAAGCTTTAGCAGAAATTTACGGAAAGCTGTTGCAAATTACGAAATATTTATGTATTATGAGATAATGTCATTATGATGTCAATGGGCAGGTCTTTGATTATGTGACCTGCCGATGCGGACTTCGAACGGGTGGCGAAGCAGCGGGGTCGCTACGGCGTGGAGTTTTGTCAGGGTACGGGATGTATCGGTTCCAGAAGAGTCTATGATCTACAAAGGATGGCGATGGCTTTGGAGCGATATTTTTTAGCAGCATGGCAAACGGTTTCCGGTGTTGGTTCAGCGCAGCTGACGGAGCTGCGGCAGCAGTTTGGTTCGGCACGGGTGGCCTGGGGGCTTTCCGCGGAGGAACTGCTTCATTCGCGGGCACTGGAGCCACGGGCATTGGCCGCGTTCCTTGAGACGCGACGGCAGCGGCCGGATCTCCCGGCGGAGCTTGCCGACGCCTGCGGTGCCAAAGGAATTTCTGTATGCAGCTTTTGGGAGGATGGGTATCCGCCACTGCTCAGGCAGAGCTTCCGTCCGCCGGCCGTGCTGTTTTATCGGGGAACGCTGTGTCCGGATAAGGAGCGGCTGGCTGTTGTGGGGTCGCGCCGCTGCAGCCCTTATGGCCGTGGCGCGGCCAAACTGCTGGCTGAGGCTGTTGCCAAGGCCGGTATCACCATTGTGAGCGGTGCGGCCCGGGGCATTGATACGCAGTCCCATTGCGGCGCACTGCAGGCTGGCGGCAGGACCGTGGCGGTTCTGGGCTGTGGGCCGGATATCGTATACCCTTCGGAGAATCGGCGCCTGCTGGATGAGATTGCGGAAACAGGCGTTGTGCTTTCGGAATATGCGCCCGGAACGCCGCCCCTGCCAGCCTTTTTCCCAGCCCGCAACCGTATCATCAGCGGCCTTTGCCGCGGCACGCTGGTCGTTGAGGCCGCCGAACGCAGCGGTTCCCTTATCACAGCGGAACTTGCGCTCGATAATGGGCGGGATGTATTTGCTGTTCCCGGCAGTATATTCTCGGATACGAGCCGCGGCTGCCACCGCCTGCTCCAGCAGGGGGCCAAACTGGTAACACAGCCGGCGGATATTCTTGAGGAATACGGCTGTACGTCACAGCCACCTGTGAAGGCAGCACGGGAGGCTCTTTCTAATGAAGAAAACCGCATCTATGAAGTGCTGTCGATTGAACAGCCGCTTTCCATGGATGAGATCATATACAAGCTGCAGGGCAGCAATACCGCCAATATTGCCTTTTTGCTCCTTCAGATGGAGATGAAGGGCCTGGTGGAAGAAACCGCTGTACATTCTTATGTCCGTGCAGCTAAGGAGGACAATTTGTGAAGAAATCAACCAAGAGTACGCCAAAGAAAACGCTGGTGCTCGTAGAGTCTCCGGCAAAAGCGAAAACCATAGAAAAGTATCTCGGAAGGAACTATGTCGTACGGGCCTCGATGGGACATCTGCGCGATTTGCCCAAAAGCCAGTTCGGCATAGATGTCGACCATGACTTTGCTCCGAAATACATCAATATCCGCGGCAAGGGCGATCTCATCAAGGCCCTGAAAAAGGAAGCCAGGAATGCCACCAAGATCTATCTCGCATCCGACCCGGATCGCGAGGGAGAAGCGATTGCCTGGCATCTTTCCCATATCCTTGGATTGGACCCGATGACGGACTGCCGCATTGTTTTCAATGAAATCACCAAGCCGGCAATCAAGGAAGCTGTCAAGAATCCCCGGCCCATCAATATTGACCGGGTCGATGCGCAGCAGGCGCGGCGCATGCTTGACCGCATCGTTGGCTATAAGCTGAGCCCGCTGCTCTGGCGGAAGGTACGCAAGGGCCTCAGCGCGGGCCGCGTCCAGTCTGTGACGGTCAAGATCATCTGTGACCGCGAAAAAGAGGTCCAGAGCTTTGTCTCGGAAGAATACTGGACGGTCGGGCTGAAGCTGCGCAAGGAAAAATCCTCGTTGTTCGAGGCGGAGCTCAGCACGGTGGACGGCAAGAAGCTGGAGATTCATGACAAGGTGCAGGCGGACAGTCTGGTAGCTGATTTGGAAAAACAGTCCTTTGCTGTGCAGGAGGTCAAGAAACGGCAGCGCCAGAGAAAACCGGCCGCACCGTTTACGACAAGCAGCATGCAGCAGGATGCCGCCCGCAAGCTGGGGTTCACTTCCCGCAAGACCATGATGCTTGCCCAGCAGCTGTATGAAGGCATAGACCTTGGTCGCAAGGGCCCGGTCGGTCTTATCACCTATATGCGTACGGATTCCACGCGCATCTCGGCGCTTGCACAGCAGGAGGCACGTGGTTTTGTTGAGCAGGAATTCGGAGCGGCGTACATTCCGGAAAAGCCGAATGTCTATGCGGCCGGGAAAAAAGCGCAGGATGCCCATGAGGCTATTCGTCCGACGAGCACGGAGATGGCGCCGGATGAGGTGGAAAAGTTCCTGAGCAAGGATCAGTTCAAACTCTATCGCCTGATCTGGCAGCGCTTTGTTGCGAGCCAGATGACACCGGCTGTCTATGATACGCTGAGTGTCGCTATTCAGGCGGGCAGTCGTTACCTTTGCAAGGCCAGTGGCTCGCAGCTCAAGTTCGCAGGCTTTACGGCCGTCTATGCGGGTGTTGAGGGCAAGAAAGAAAAAGATGTTCTACTGCCGGAACTGGCTGCCGGCGATGCGCTGGAGCTCAATAAGACGTTGCCGCAGCAGCATTTTACGGAGCCGCCACCGCGCTACAACGAGGCCTCCCTGGTCAAGACCCTGGAGGAAAAGGAAATCGGTCGGCCGAGTACCTATGCGCCGATCATCGAGACCATCCTTGCCCGTGGCTATGTAATCCGTCAGGATAAGCATTTCCAGCCTACGGAGCTGGGGTTTGTTGTCGTGGATATGCTGGAAGAGTACTTCAAGAATATCGTCGATGTGAAGTTCACCGCTGGCTTGGAGAATGAGCTCGATGAAATTGCGGAGGGGCGTATCGAAAAGAACGACCTGCTGCGCAATTTCTATGGTCCGTTTGAGGCTACACTGGAAAAGGCGGACGAGGCCATTGGCCATGTAGAGCTTCCTGTTGAGGTCTCCGATGTGCAGTGCGAGCTCTGCGGCCGCATGATGGTGGTCAAGCAGGGCCGCTATGGAAAGTTCCTGGCCTGCCCGGGCTTCCCGGAATGCCGCAATACCAAGCCGATTCTGAAGGAGACGGGGGTGGCCTGTCCAAAATGCGGCGGCAGTATTGTCGAGCGCCGCACGAAACGCGGGCGCACCTTCTATGGCTGTAAGAATTACCCGGCTTGTGACTACGTGACCTGGGATACGCCGCTGAAGGATACCTGTGAAAAATGCGGAGCATTCATGCTCAAGCATCATTATAAAAATGGTCGGGCGTTGCTCTATTGCAGCAATGATGCCTGTGAGAGCCGTATCGATCATCCGATTAACAAGGAGCTTGCGAAGCTCAAGGAAAAAGCAGCTGCCAAGGCGGAAGCCGCGGCAACAGAAAAGCCGGCGGAAACGCCCGCCAAGACGGCGAAGAAGGCTGCTGCCAAGACGGTAAAGAAGACAACGAAAAAAACGGCGAAAAAGCCAGCAAAGAAAACAACGAAAAAGAGTTAGTGCACGAGGCACTTGTATCCAGGGGGGAACAACGTGGACAAAGTCATTATCATAGGCGCTGGTCTGGCGGGCAGTGAGGCTGCCTGGCAGGCGGCGCAGCGGGGAATTACGGTGGAGCTGTACGAAATGCGCCCGGAAAAGTCAACACCGGCGCACAAGACGGCTGGCTTTGCCGAGCTCGTCTGCAGTAATTCTCTCCGGGGAGCGGGGCTTGAGAATGCTGTGGGCGTGCTGAAGGAAGAGATGCGCCGGCTGGATTCCATCATTCTGGAGGCCGCTGACGCGACGCGTGTACCGGCAGGCGGTGCTCTTGCCGTAGACCGGGAGGGCTTCAGCCGTTATATCACGGAAAAGGTCAGCAGCCATCCGCTCATTACAGTGCATCATGAGGAAATCGGGCAGATTCCGTCGACGGAAGAAGCCGTTGTCATCGTAGCCAGCGGCCCGCTGACCGCTGGCAGCCTGGCCGGAGATATCGCGCATCGTATGGGACAGGATTATCTGTACTTTTACGATGCGGCCGCGCCGATTGTGACCCTGGAGTCTGTGGATATGTCCAAGGCGTACAAGGCCTCCCGCTATGGCAAGGGCGAGGCCGCCTATATCAACTGCCCGATGGAAAAAGATGAATATGAGCATTTCTGGAATGAGCTTGTAACTGCAGAAAAGACACCAACCCGGGAATTTGAAAAAGAAAAATTTTTTGAGGGCTGTATGCCGGTAGAGGAAATGGCAAGTCACGGCGTGGATACCCTTCTGTTTGGTCCGCTCAAGCCGGTGGGGCTCGAGCATCCGGAGACGGGCAAACGTCCCCATGCGGTCGTCCAGCTGCGTCAGGACAATGCCGCGGCTACACTGTACAATATCGTGGGGTTTCAGACACATCTCAAGTGGCCGGAGCAGCGGCGCGTGTTCGGACTCATTCCGGGCCTGGAGCAGGCGGAGTTTGTCCGTTATGGTGTCATGCATCGGAATACCTTCATCAATTCGCCGGAAACCATGCGGGCGACCATGCAGTTCAAGGGGGAGCCACGGCTGTTCTTCGCGGGGCAGATGACCGGTGTTGAGGGCTATGTGGAATCGGCCGCCTCCGGCCTTGTCGCGGGCATCAATGCCGCGCGCCTCTGTCAGGGAAAGGAACCGGTGGTCTTTCCCGCTGAGACGGCGCACGGGGCTCTCTGCCACTACATAACGACAGCGGCTCAAAAACATTTTCAGCCGATGAACGTGAACTTCGGCATCATGGCACCGCTCACGGAACGTATCCGGGATAAGAAACGCAAAAAACAGCGTCTGGCAGAACGGGCGCTGGAAAAATTGATGGAATTCAGAGAAACTTTGGACTGAGATGGAAGGGAGCCATAGGGATGGAGAATGTGTTTCACGCTACTACGATCGTAGCAGTCAGGCATAAAGGGAAAACAGCGATTGCCGGCGATGGGCAGGTGACCTTTGGTCAGAACACGATCATGAAGGCCAATGCCCGCAAGGTGCGCCGGCTGTATCATGGCAAGGTCTTGTCCGGATTTGCCGGGTCGGTAGCGGATGCCTTTACGCTGTTTGAAAAATTCGAGGCAAAGCTTGAGGAGTTCAACGGAAACCTTATGCGCGCCTCCGTAGAGCTTGCAAAGGAGTGGCGCACGGACCGTGTGCTGCGCAAGCTGGAGGCCCTGCTGCTCGTAGCCGATAAGGATACACTTCTCATGCTTTCCGGCAGCGGCGAGGTCATCGAGCCGGATGGCGCGGTTGCGGCGATCGGCTCAGGCGGCTTCTATGCGCTGTCGGCAGCGCGGGCTATGGTAAAGCATACGGATATGGAAGCGGCGGATATTGCCCATGAGGCATTGGAGATCGCGGCGGATATCTGCGTCTATACGAATCACAATATCAAGGTAGAGGAACTGGAATAGGAGGCCGCTGGATGAACGAACAGACACCAAGAGAAATCGTTGAGGAGCTCGATAAATACATTGTAGGACAGAAAGCTGCCAAGCGGGCTGTGGCCATAGCTCTGCGCAATCGTTGGCGCAGCCATCGGCTGCAGGACAGCATGAAGGAAGAAGTCATTCCGAAGAACATCCTGATGATTGGGTCGACAGGCGTGGGCAAGACAGAGATTGCCCGCCGGCTGGCAAAGCTCGTGCAGGCGCCGTTTATCAAGGTAGAGGCTACGAAATTCACCGAGGTCGGTTATGTTGGCCGGGATGTGGAATCCATTGTGCGTGATCTGGCGGAGACGGCGGTGCGCATGGTCAAGCAGCAGCGCATGGAAGGTGTTCAGGAAAAGGCCCGGGAAATGGCGGAGGAACGCATTCTCGATGTCATGGTTCCTGAACCGCAGAAGGCGGCCAATCCCTTTGGACGGCTCTTTGGCAGTGAGGGCGAGGCCAAGCCGGAGGAAGAAAAACCGACAGAAGAGCCTAAAAAATATCAGGCGGGCCGTGAATGGTGCCGCGAACGTCTGCAGGCTGGTGAGTACGAGAAAAAGCTCATTGAGATTTCTGTGGAGGATAATGGCAAGCCAATGGTTGGAATGCTTGCGGGCTCGAGCCTCGAAGGTATGGGGGACAACCTGCAGGACATGCTGGGCAGCCTGATGCCGAAGAAGCATAAGAAGCGCCGTGTGACGGTGGAAGCAGCCCGGCGCATCTTTACGCAGGAGGAAGCGCAGAAGCTGGTCGATATGGAAGAAGTTACGGATACAGCTGTAAAGGCTGCAGAACGCAGCGGCATTGTCTTTCTCGATGAAATCGATAAAGTTGCCGTGCATGGCAGCGGCAGCGGCCCGGATGTTTCCCGTGAGGGCGTGCAGCGGGACATTCTGCCGATTGTCGAGGGCTCGACGGTGATGACAAAATACGGGCCGGTCAAGACGGATCATATTCTTTTTATCGCAGCGGGGGCTTTCCATACAGCTAAGCCATCGGATCTCATTCCAGAACTGCAGGGACGTTTCCCTATCCGGGTGGAGCTGACATCCCT
The DNA here is from genome assembly GCA_964520975.1 of uncultured Selenomonadaceae bacterium. Taxonomy (GTDB): domain Bacteria; phylum Bacillota; class Negativicutes; order Selenomonadales; family Selenomonadaceae; genus CAZFPA01. Next base: position 50,988 of record CAZFPA010000009.1, read on the forward strand.
GAGCAAGGACGATTTCAAGCGTATCCTTACGGAGCCGCAGAACGCATTGCTGAAGCAGTACCATGCCTTGCTGGCGACAGAGGGCGTGGAGGTGGATTTTGCCACGGATGCGATTGACCGCATCGCGGAGCTGGCTTGTGATGTCAATGCGCAGAATGAAAATATCGGTGCCCGTCGTCTGCATACACTGCTCGAAAAGCTTCTGGAGGATCTTTCGTTTGAAGCGCCTGAGCTGACGGAGAAAAAAATATGTATTGATGCCGCCTATGTGGATGAAAAATTATCGGATATTGTGGTAAATCGTGATCTCACACAGTTCGTGCTGTAAAATTATTGCCGGGACAGGTAATTTTCATATTTTTTTTGAGTCGGCAAAATTATTAAAAAATTTATTGTTGAGCATCTATGATAATTTTGAAAAGTGTGATAAAATAAAATAAATTTAGTTTGAATTTTATAAAAACAGATTAAGTTGGAAAGTTAGAAAATGAAAGGAAGATTTGTGAATGGCAACATTATTGGAAAGAACACGCAAAATCAACAAATTACTCCAGAAATCGGAAAGTGTTGAATACGATGGGATTTCCCGCGTGCTCAGCAATGTCATCGGAGCGAATATCTATATCACGGGGAAAAAGGGAAATATCTTTGGCTATGCATTCGTTGATGATTTTGAATGCGATCTCATGATTGACAAGGTCGTCAACCAGGGGAAATTCCCGAAACATTATGTCAACTGGCTGTTGAAAATCGATGAAACTTCGCCGAACCTTCGTTCGAAGACGGGTATGTGCGCATTTTCTGAGGATACGAAATGTATGTTCAACGGCAAGAATACGACGGTTGTGCCAATCTATGGGGTAGGTGAGCGCATCGGTACCCTGATCGTCGCGAAGTTTGACAAGGACTTCACCGATGAGGATCTGCTGCTGGCAGAATATGGCGCTACGGTCGTTGGCATGGAAATGCTGCGTGACCATACGCAAAAGATTGAAATCGAGGCCCGCAAGAAGGCAACCGTACAGATTGCGCTGGCGACGCTTTCCTATTCGGAGGTTGAGGCGGCCATCAACATCCTGGGTGAGCTCGATGGAACCGAAGGACTGCTTGTTGCCTCCAAGATTGCGGATCGTGTGGGTATTACCCGTTCAGTTATCGTCAATGCGTTGCGCAAATTTGAGTCGGCAGGCGTCATTGAATCGAAGTCGCTCGGCATGAAGGGGACTTACATAAAAGTCCTCAATGAGCATTTGCTTGAGGAAGTCAGAAAACTGAAGAGATAAGCTGGATGGAGAGGCAGAAACATGAAGCAGTTCGTGTGACTGCCTCTTTTTATGACAAGACACTCTGGGACGTCTGTGGCCCCTGTGACTTCTGCACTCAGAACAGGTGGGACAAATAGATTAATTTCTCTGCAATTTGTATAAATATGATATAAAATTCTTCTGCATACGCATAAAAAGTGTTAGAATAAAGTGATAAGGTTTAGCAGGGATTTTTCTAAATATGTAGAAATTTGAAATCATGTATTAATATTTTTATTTATTTAGCAAATATCCGGACAAAGGGGGGCGTACAGAAGATTATGCTCGAACAGATCATGAATTCTCCAACTATGGATTATCTGGGACGAGGACTTCAGGCGGCAACGATGCGCCACGAGGTCATCAGTAATAATATCGCGAATGTAAATACGCCGAATTTCAAAAAGAGCGAGGTTGTTTTTGAAAGCCTGCTGGCAAAGGAACTCGGATTGGATTCCAAGGGTAAGCTGGCTATGGTGCGTACGAATGATAAACACCTGCCAATGGCGCCTGAAGGTGGGGCTACCGCACAGATCCATCAGGTGACAACAACATCAATGCGCACGGATAACAACAACGTGGATATCGATGTGGAAATGGCCAGCATGGCGAAGAACCAGCTGTATTATAATGCTATGGCTAGAAACATCGGCGGCTACATCACGAAGATGAAAGATGTGCTGACAAGCAAGTAAAAGGATAAAGGAGTGCATCGCATGAGTATGTTTGGTGGAATTGACGCATCTGCTTCCGGGCTTACCGCGGAACGCCTGCGTATGGATGTAATATCAAATAACATTGCCAATGTGAATACGACGCGCACGGCGACTGGCGGGCCGTACCGCCGGCAGTATGTTGTGTTTGAGCCGCGGGAAGCGGACAAACAGAGCTTTTCGAGTATGCTGACGGGAGCTATGGCGTCTACTAAGCTGCAGGCCGGAGACGGCGTGCGGGCTGTCGGTATCGAGACGGACAGTACGCAAGGCAATCTGATCTACGATCCGGGACATCCGGATGCCAATGCCAATGGCTATGTAGAGATGCCAAACGTGAATATCGTGACGGAAATGGTAGATATGATTACGGCTTCGCGTGCTTATGAGGCAAATGTCACGGCGGTGAACGCGGCAAAGAGCATGAACTCAAAGGCACTTGAAATCGGGAAATAAATGAGGTGACAGTATGCAGGTAGAAGCATTGCAAATGACCCCGGTGG
>CAZFPA010000010.1:0-53422 GCA_964520975.1 uncultured Selenomonadaceae bacterium
CAGATGGAAATTCAGACAAGTAATTCGCCTAGGTATTTCGTGCACGCTGTACTAGATCCTGGCGTTAGAATTGTGGAGGTGATGGGGATAACATGACAGACAAAACAAAAGTTACCGATTTTCCCGCCTTTGCCCATTTGCATGTCCATACGGAATACAGTCTGCTGGATGGTGCAAACCGGGTCAAGGCACTCATTGAACAAACGAAGGCCTTAGGCATGGATTCCATTGCGATCACGGATCATGGTGCCATGTACGGGGTCATTGATTTCTATAAAGCGGCCAAGGCGGCAGGCATCAAGCCGGTCATCGGCTGTGAGGTTTATCTGGCGCCGGCTTCCCGCCGCGATGCGTTTGAGGTTGACGGAACCCGGTATTACCATCTCATATTGCTGGCGGAAAACAGCACCGGCTACAAAAATCTCGTGAAGCTGGTATCGCTGGCCAATATGGAGGGTATGTACTATAAGCCGCGGATCGATAAGGAACTGCTGCGTGAATACCATGAAGGCATCATCTGCCTGAGTGCCTGCATTGCGGGTGAGATTCCGCAGATGATCCTGCGCGACAACATGGAACGTGCGGATGCGCTCGTATCGGAATACCTGGAAATCTTTGGACGGGATAATTTTTTCCTCGAGATCCAGGATCATGGCATGCCGGAGGAAAAGAAGTCCAACGCGGGTCTCATCGCGCTGGCAAAGAAGCACGGCGTCGGGCTGGTGGCTACGAATGATGCGCATTACCTGCGCCGGGAGGACAGCGAGTTCCATGATGTATTGCTCTGCATCCAGACGGGCAAGACCATTGATGATCCGGGCCGCATGCGTTTTTCCAGTGATGATTTCTATCTGAAGTCGCCGCGGGAGATGCAGTCGCTGTTTGCGGATCATCCGGAGGCGCTGGCGAACACAGTCCGCATTGCGGAGCGCTGTAATGTCGAATTTGATTTTGAGCATCGTCATCTGCCGAACTTCCCCCTGCCGGAAGGCATGACGGATGAGATGTATCTGCGCAAGCTCTGTGAGGACAATATCCACGAGCGGTATCCGGAGATCACGACGGAAATCCGGGAGCGCCTGGAGTATGAGCTGGGAATCATTCATCACATGGGGTTTGACAGCTACTTCCTCATTGTCTGGGATTTCATCAACTATGCGCGCAGCCAGAAGATTGCTGTAGGCCCGGGCCGTGGCTCGGCTGCTGGCAGCATCGTGGCCTATATCCTTGGGATTACGGATATCGATCCGCTGAAGTACGCACTGCTCTTTGAGCGGTTTTTGAATCCGGAGCGCGTGACCATGCCGGATATTGATATCGATTTCTGCTATATCCGGCGTGAAGAGGTCATTGCCTATGTAAAGCGGCGGTATGGGGACGATCATGTAGCGCAGATCATCACCTTTGGCACTATGGCGGCCAAGGGCGCCATCCGCGATGTGGGCCGGGCGCTCAATATGCCGTATGCGGATGTGGATCGGGTGGCCAAGCTCGTGCCCACGGAGCTCGGTATCACGCTCGATAAGGCGCTGAAGGAATCGGCGGATTTCAAAAAGCTTTACGATGAAGAGCCGGAGGTCAGGCGCCTCATTGATTTTGCCCGGGACGTGGAGGGGCTGCCCCGCCATTCCTCAACACATGCGGCCGGTGTTGTGATTGCGCGCAATCCGTTGACGGACTATCTGCCGGTGCAGATTTCCGATGGAACGCTCGTGACGGAATACGACAAGGATCATGTAGAGGAACTTGGCCTTTTGAAGATGGATTTCCTGGGTCTGCGTACGCTGACTGTGCTCAGTGATGCGCTGGATAATATCAAAAAAAGCCGAGGCATCGAGGTGGATCTGCACAAGATCCCGCTTGAGGATGAGGCGGCATCAAAGATGCTCTGCGAGGGCCATACAGGAGCGGTCTTCCAAATGGAGTCCCAGGGTATGACGAATCTCGTGAAGGACCTCCAGCCGGAGGGCTTTACGGATCTCATTCCTCTTGTGGCCCTGTACCGCCCGGGACCGCTGGGCAGCGGCATGGTGAAGGATTTCATCGACGGCCGTCATGGAAAAAAGGAAGTTACCTATATGCACCCCTTGCTGGAGCCTATTCTGAAGGAAACCTTCGGGGTCGTGCTCTACCAGGAGCAGGTCATGCAGATCGTGCAGGTGTTGGCTGGCTTTACGCTCGGACAGGCCGATTTGCTGCGCCGGGCGATGGGCAAGAAAAAGCATGCGATCCTGATGGCGCAGAAGGAGAATTTCCTGAATGGCGCGCGGGCCAAGGGGATTGATGAAGAGCTGGCCAAGACGATTTTTGACCTGCTCACGCATTTCGCGGACTATGGCTTCAATAAATCCCATAGTGCCGCTTACGCGCTCGTAGCCTGGCAGACCGCGTACCTGAAAGCGCATTACCCGCAGGAGTTCATGGCGGCCATGCTCACGAGTATTATGGATACGAATGATAAGGTGAGTGTGTATATCGATCTGTGCCGGCGCATGGGCATTCCCATCCTGCCGCCGGATATCAATGCGAGTTCGGTGTCCTTCAGTGTCGATGGCGAGGCCATCCGCTTCGGATTGGCAGCGGTCCGCAATGTCGGTGAGGCTGCGCTGAAGAATCTGGAAGAGGTGCGCGCGGCGGACGGTCCGTTTACCTCCCTGCTGGATTTCTGCAGCCGCATCGATATGCGCACGGTAAACAAGCGGGTCATTGAGAGCCTTATCAAGTGCGGCGCATTCGACTCCCTGGGGGCGAAACGTTCGCAGCTTTTGAAGGTGCTCGACCAGGCGGTGGACATGGCTTCGGCCATGCAGCGGGATCAGGCTTCGGGACAGATGGGCCTCTTTACAGAGGAAACGATGGGGGAGGCGGAGGAGCTTTCCCTGCCCGAGATCGCCGAGGTGGACAAGCCGACGATGCTGGCCTGGGAAAAAGATATTACGGGCTTTTACATCACGGGGCATCCGCTGGATGCCTACGCGGATAAGATACACAATTTTGTAAGTCTCGAAAAAGTGCTGTCCGGCAAGCTGCGGGATGGACAGCTTGTGCGCATCGGAGGGCTGCTCACGGCAGCCAAGCGGATTGCGACGAAAAAAGGGGACACCATGTGTTTTGCCGAGCTGGAGGATTTTACGCACAGCATAGAGGTCATTGTGTTCCCGCGGGTATTTTACCAGAATGTGAACATCCTGGTGCCGGAGCAGGCGCTCATGGTGCAGGGAAAGGTGAATCTGACCGACGACGGAGCGAAAATCCTGGCAGATACGATCTGCCCTCTGGCGGAATATCAGCCAGAGTACTATATCACGCTGCATGAGGCACAGGAAAACGAGGCGACCTATGGCGCACTGAAGGATATTTTTGCCAGATATCATGGCAGTCATGTGGTATATCTGCATCTGATTGATCGGCGCCAACGGATCAAGACGGAGCCGCAGTTCTGGCTGGATGGCAGTACGGCAGCGGAAGAGGCCGTTGAGGAGCTTTTGGGCAAGGGGACGATCCGGCAGCGGTAGTTTCCTCTTGGGGGGAATAGGAAATGTGGACATCAATTTATGTGGCAAATACGAAGAAGCAGGCGGATAAGATGCGGCAGGCGCTGGAAGCGGAGGGGATTCTGACGAATGTACGCCCCATCGGGGCGGATACGGCAAAGAGTCTGTTTGAAATCCAGGTGCTGGCATCCGAGGTCGAGGAAGCGCAGGCGGTCCTTTGCGGCGGCAACTGAACGTATACTGGCAAAAAGGCCTTGACGCTGGCGGAATAGTTTCGCTATAATATGGAAGGTACATAGCGGAGGGATTCTAAGATTGAAAATTTTAAAAAAGCTTTTACTTACCGCCGGATTCTGCCTGTGCATGGCAGGAACGGCTTTGGCAGCGGAGCCAGTGGCTTCGGAGGCCTATACGGCACCACCGGGAGATCTGCTTCCGGCGGTGACGGCGCGCAGTGCTGTGGTCATGGAAGCGGCGACCGGCAAGGTGCTGTATTCGCGTAATATGGATGAACGGCGTTATCCTGCCAGCACGACGAAGATCATGACGCTTATCGTCGCGCTTGAGCAGGGAAGCCTGGATGATATGGTTTCTGTCAGTGATAACGCTTCCCGGACAGAGGGCTCGACGATCTGGCTGGAGCCGGGGGAAAAGATGCGCATGCTCGATCTGCTTTACGGCATGATGCTCGTGTCGGGCAATGATGCTACCGTGGCAGTGGCTGAGCATGTAGCCGGCAGCGTAGATGCGTTTGCCCGGCGAATGACGGCCAAGGCCCATGAAATTGGTGCGGTCAATACCTCGTTTGTGAATTCGAGTGGCCTGCCGGACGATCGTCATTATACGACAGCACATGATCTGGCGCTCATCGCAGCCTATGGCTACAAGAATCCGATGTTCGAGCAGATCGTGAGCACGAAGGAACGGCAGATCCCCTGGGCTAAGAATGACTACAACCGGGATCTGCGCAATGAGAACCGGATGCTTTGGCTCTATGAGGGCGGCAATGGCGTCAAGACCGGTTATACGGACGCGGCTGGCCGCTGCCTGGTCTCTGCGGCCAAGCGGGATGGCATACAGCTCGTGGCGGTGGTACTGGACAGCCAGTACATGTGGAATGATTCAATCGCCCTGCTGAATTATGGTTTTTCCAAGGTGCATCCCGTCAAGCTGGCTGCGAAGAATTCAACGGTAAAGACCGTTGAGGTGGCTGCAGGGCAGAAGAAGAGCCTGGATCTCAAGGTGGCTGAGGATTTGATTGTGCCGGCGGCGGAGGATGAAAAGAATGAGTTTTCCAAGGTCATCGATACGCCGGACAAGGTGTATGCCGCTGTCCACAAGGGGGATGTGATCGGTCAGCTCGTTGTCATGTACGATGGCCGGAAGGTCGCGGCAGCGGATCTCGTTGCGGCGGAATCCATTGAGAAAAAATCGTTTTTCGCTGCGCTGTATCAGGGGCTGACACGCTGCCTGCATATGGTGCTGGCATAAGGGAGCTGTTTCGACAGCTCTCTTTTTATAACGAGGAAAAATAGCCCTGTTTTGTTGCAAGAGGCAGAGGGCCTGGTTTCACTTTGCGAAAGCATCGTAAACCAGATGAGGAGGGATATTCTTGGCAGAAAGACTGCAAAAAATTTTGAGCCAGGCAGGCATTGCCTCCCGCCGGGCGGCGGAAAAGCTCATCGCAGAGGGACGCGTGGCGGTCAATGGCACCCTGGTTACGGAGCCCGGCTGCCGGGCGGACATTGCTGAAGATGATATTACCGTGGATGGCAAATCCATTCATGGACGGGAAAAAAAGGTCTATTTTCTGCTGAACAAGCCCAAGGGATATATTTCCACGGCCAGTGATGACCGTGGCCGGAAAACCGTGCTGGATCTGCTTGCCGATGTGTCGGAGCGTATCTATCCCATCGGGCGGCTCGATAATGCGACGGAAGGGCTGCTGCTGCTCACGAATGACGGCGCGCTCATGAATGCGTTGCTGCATCCTAAATATGAGGTGCAGAAAACCTATGTCGCGCGGCTTCGCGGCATTCCAGGCGAGGAAGCCCTGGAATTGCTGCGCCGCGGGGTAGAGCTTGAGGATGGCCTGACAGCACCGGCAGCAGTGCGGCTGCTCGCGCAGAATCCTGTACGGGATGAATCGCGGGTGGAAATCATCATCCATGAGGGCCGGAACCGGCAGGTGCGCCGCATGTGCAGTGCTGTTGGCCACGAGGTGACGGCACTCAGGCGTACGGAATTTGCGGGGCTGAACCTGTCCGGGACGGCCCGCGGACAGTATCGGCCGCTTACGGATACAGAACTGGCCCATCTTCGGACGCTGGCCGGTATTAAGGTTGTGAATCCATGAATAAAATTATAGTAATCGGGGCAGGGCCGGGCGGCATGATGGCAGCCGTCAAGGCCGCTGAAAATGGCGCTGAGGTCCTGCTGCTCGAAAAGATGAACCGGGTGGGCAAAAAGATGCTCATTACGGGCAAAGGCCGCTGCAATATCACCAACGCGGCCGATGTGCCGGAGATCATCCGGAACATCACGGGTAATGGACGCTTCCTGTACAGTGCGCTGCAGTCCTTTGACAATCAGGATGTGATGCGGTTTTTTCAGGAGCATGGAGTTGAAATCAAGGTGGAACGCGGCCAGCGGGTTTTTCCGGTCAGTGATAAGGCGCAGGACGCCGTGGATGCCATGTATATGTATCTGCATGAGCTCGGGGTGAAAATCCGTACCGAGGCCAGGGTCAGGGACATTCTTACAGCAGAGGGACATGCGGCTGGCGTCCGTCTGATGGATGGCGAGATCCTGTCGGCGTCGGCGGTCATCCTGGCAACCGGCGGTGCGTCCTATCCGGGAACGGGATCGACGGGGGATGGCTATGCTATGGCCGAGGCGCTGGGGCATACCATTGTGCCGCTGCGGCCCTCGCTGGTTCCGTTGGAGACGGAGGAGGACTGGCCGCTTGCGGCACAGGGACTGTCTCTGCGCAATGTGCGCGTGCAGCTTCTGGCGGATGGACAGAAGATCGCTGAGGAATTCGGGGAAATGATGTTCACGCATTTTGGCGTGACGGGGCCGATCATACTCTCATTGAGCCGCCCGGCTGCGCAGGCCCTGGCTGATGGATCGATGGTCGAGCTCAGTATCAATCTGAAACCGGCGCTGACACCGGAGCAGCTCGATGCGCGGCTGCAGCGTGACTTTTTGAAGTATCAGCGCAAGCAGCTGAAGAATGCGCTGCATGATCTGCTGCCGTCGAAGCTCATTGAGCCGGTGCTTGACCTGTCGTATCTTGATCCGGATGCCTTTGTGCACCAGACTTCCAAGGAGCAGCGGCTGCGTCTGGCGGAAGTGCTGCAGCATATGGTGCTCACGGTTTCTCGCACGCGTCCCCTGGCAGAGGCCATTGTGACGGCGGGGGGGATCGCTACCCGGGAAATCAATCCGAAGACCATGGAATCCAAGAAGGTGCCAGGACTTTATCTTGTCGGGGAGGTTGTGGATGTCGACGCCTTTACGGGCGGCTATAATCTGCAGGCGGCCTTCTCGATGGGGGCTGCTGCCGGGTGCTGGAGCGCCTGGCAGGCGGAACCGGAGTCTCAAGCCTAAAATAGAGAGGATGGATCATAGTATGAGTGCAGTGAAGAAAATTCAGGCCGTTTCGCATGGCTTGCAGGGAGAATTGCGTATCCCCGGTGATAAATCCATATCCCATCGCAGTGTAATGTTTGCCGGACTGGCCGATACCCCGGTACATATCACGAATTTCCTGCCATCGGCCGACTGTCTGTCGACGGCGGCCTGTATGGAGGCTTTGGGCGCGACTGTTACGCATGTCAGTGCTACCGAGCTCATCGTTACCGGACACGGCCTGCATGGATTGCGGGAGCCGGAGACGCTGCTGGATGCCGGGAATTCCGGTACAACACTGCGCCTGATGATGGGCATGCTGGCACCACAGCCCTTTCTGGCGGTATTCACCGGGGATGCATCGCTTTCGCGCCGTCCGATGGGGCGGGTCATTGAACCGCTTACGGCCATGGGCAGCCGATTGGCGGGCCGTGGCGGCAATCGCTTTCTGCCGATTGCGGTTTTGCCGCCCGATGGAAAGCTGCAGGGAATCCATTATCAGTCGCCGGTAGCCAGTGCGCAGGTAAAGTCCGCCATATTGTTGGCGGGGCTTTTTGCTGACGGCAGGACTACTGTCGTGGAGCCCTATACCTCGCGGGACCACACGGAGCGTATGCTGGAGGGGTTTGGTATTCCGGTTGAAAAGGCCGGAACCAGCGTATCCGTGCAGCCGGCGGAACGGCTTTGTGCACCGGCGGCCATTGAGGTGCCGGGGGATATCAGCTCGGCGGCCTATTGGCTCGTGGCGGCCTCTGTCATTGCGGATAGCGAGCTGCTGCTGAAAAACGTGGGCATTAATCCGACCCGGACGGGGATTCTGGATGTGCTGTGGGCCATGGGCGCCGATATCACCGTGCAGAATGAACGGCAGAGCGGCGGTGAATCGGCGGCAGATCTGCTGGTGCGTACAGCCAGACTGCATGGCACGAGCTTCGGTGCTGAGATCATGCCCCGGCTCATCGATGAGATACCTGCCCTTGCGGTAGCGGCGATGTTCGCTGACGGTGATACGGAAATCACGGGAGCGGGCGAGCTGCGGGTCAAGGAAACTGACCGCCTGCAGGCGATTACGGATCAGTTCAATAAGCTGGCTGATTGTATCGAGGGGCGTGAGGACGGATTGCTCATCCATGGCGGCAGGCAGAAACTGCAGCCGGCACAGTGCTTTTCCTATGACGATCATCGGATTGCCATGTCCCTGGCTATTGCCGGTGCGGCTGGTGCCGGGGTGGAAATCCGGCAGCCGGACTGTGTGCGGATTTCATATCCGTCCTTTTACGAAGAATTACAGAACTTGGCAAAACAGGAGGCCAGAATATGAAGAATTTAGTTGTAGCCATTGATGGACCAGCCGGGGCCGGCAAGAGCACGGTAGCTCAGCTGGCAGCCAAAAAGTTGCAGTATACGTATATCGATACCGGCGCTATGTACCGGGCCGTTGCCTGGAAGACGCTCCAGCAGGGAAAGCCGGTAACAGATGCGCTCATCTGTGAGGTGGTAAAGGGAATCGCGGTTGATCTGCAGTACGCGGATGGCAGGACGCGGGTCTTTGCTGATGGCGAGGAAATCACGAAGGAAATCCGTACGCCGGAGGTCACGGCCATCGTTTCACAGGTGGCGCGGCTGGCGCCGGTGCGGGAAAAGATGGTTGAACTGCAGCGGCAGATGGCTGGCCGCGGAGCGGTCGTCATGGACGGGCGCGATATCGCGACGAATGTATTGCCGAATGCCGATGTAAAGATATTTCTCACGGCTTCTATCGAGGAGCGTGCCCGCCGTCGCTGGACGGAAATGAAGCAGAAGGGCTACGACGTCGATCTCGCAAAGCTGCAGGCGGATATCGCCGCGCGCGACAAGGCTGACAGCGAGCGTGAAATCTCGCCGCTGGTCAAGGCTGAGGATGCTGTGCTGCTCGATACGACCGGCATGGGGATCCAGGAGGTCACTGCGGCAATTTTGGATATGTGCAGGTGATATGACTATGCTGTATAGATTCTTACAGTTTGTATTTCGGACGTTTTTCCGGCTGTTTTTCCGGGCCCGGGTACTGGGTACCGAGAATATGCCGTCGCAGGGAGCCGTTATTCTGGCGGCCAATCATCAGAGCAATTGGGACCCGCCGTTCCTCGCCACCTTTTTGCAGCGGCCGGTGAGCTACATGGCGAAGCAGGAGCTTTTTGAGGTTCCGGTGTTTGGCGCGGCCATCCGGGCCTGCCATGCGTTTCCAATCCGGCGCGGTGCCGCGGATCGTGCGGCCATCAAGACTGCGCTGCAGGTGCTGAAGCTGCAGAAATGCCTGGGTGTATTTCCGGAGGGGACACGCAGCCGCGATGGGCAGCGGCATAAGGCCGAAGCCGGTGTGGCATTGCTTGCGGCGATGTCGAAGGCGCCCGTCGTGCCAGCTGCTATCATGGGAACAAATCACATTCTCGGGCCTGGCGGGCCGTTGCCGCAGCTTACTGTCCGCTACGGAAAGCCGCTGTATTTTACCGGCGCGCATAACGATAAGGCAGCGCTGCAGGCGTTTGCCCAGCAGGTCATGGCGGAGATTGAGAAGCTCATCCAGGAGCAGACCGCGGCCGATTGCTGAGAAAATATGATATTCTGTTGGATTTCCTTAAGACACGGATGCTGGAAAAATAAAAAAATTATCGTACAACATCCGTGGGTTTTTCATTGCCTGCTTTAGAAATTAATGGTATACTATTAAATAGATTGCGATAAGGCAGGTCGATGATAATACATTTATGGAAGTAATTTTAGCCGAGTATCTTGGCTTTTGCTACGGAGTCAAGAGGGCAATCCAGCTTGCCAGAGGCAGTACCTCATCCGATCACGATACCTATACGCTCGGTCCGATCATCCACAATCCTCAGATGGTCAAGCGACTGGAGTCCGAAGGTGTCGGTATGGTGAATTCCCTGGAGGAACTTGATCAGGGAACCCTGATTGTCCGTTCTCACGGTGTGGGCCCACAGGTTTACACGGAGATACAGGATAAAGGGCTTACGCTTGTTGATGCCACTTGTCCGCATGTGCGCAAAGCACAGACGGCTGCGCATGCACTGGCGGAAGATGGTTATCAGGTGGTCATCGTCGGAGAGAAGAAGCATCCGGAGGTCCGGAGCATCTTTGAATGGGCTGGCCGAAAAGCTTTAGTGGTAGAAACCGAGGGAGAAGCGGCCGCGCTGATTCCTTGTGAAAAAATGGGGATCGTCGCTCAGACAACCTTTTCCCGGGAGAATTTCAAGCAGATCGTGCTGCGCCTGTTGGATAAATCCAACGACATCAAGATCCTGCGGACGATATGTACCGCAACGGACCAGCGCCAGGCTGCAGCGATGTCTCTGGCCGGAAGGGTCGATCTCATGCTGGTGATTGGCGGCAAGAACAGCGCGAATACAACGCGGCTCGCGCAGCTTTGTGCAACAAAATGCAAGACTTACCATATCGAAACTGTAGATGAGATACAGGATGAATGGTTTGACAAAATAGAAAAAATTGGTATTACAGCCGGAGCTTCAACACCGGACTGGATTATCAAGGAGGTATATGAAAAGTGCAAGACATGGAAAGCTTATTAGAAGAATCAATTCAGGAAATAAAGGAGCATGAGGTTGTACAGGCTACGGTTGTATCCGTGAATGACAATGAGGCAATGGTTAATATTTCTGGTCTCAAGTCTGATATCCCGGTACCAAAATCCGAACTGGCCAGCCCGGCACCGGAATCCGCTAAGGATATTGTCAAGGTAGACGATGTAATCGATGTTTTCGTAGTTGCCTTGGGCGGCGAAAACGGCGCTACTGTTTCGAAGGTAAAGGCGGATCGCCTGGTTGCCTGGAAGGATCTTGACGGCATCGTCGAGAAGCAGGAACCGGTAGACGCACAGGTTGTACAGGTAGTCAAGGGCGGTCTCGTGGCTATGGTCATGGGTGTTCGCGCATTCATCCCGGCTTCGCAGGTTGAGCTTCATTATGTAAAGGATCTTTCCGTTTATGTTGGTCAGACGCTCAAGGCTCTGCCGATTGAACTCGATGCCAGAAAGCAGCGCCTGGTTCTTTCCCGCCGCAGCATGCTGGAGGCCGAGAGAGCTGAGAAGCAGGAAGCACTCTTTGCTAGCCTGGAAGCCGGTCAGACGCTTCGCGGTACAGTAAAGCGCCTTGTTGACTATGGTGCGTTCATCGATATCGGTGGCGTGGATGGTCTGGCTCATATTTCCGATCTTTCCTGGGAACGCGTGAAGAAGCCGTCGGATGTTCTGAGCGAAGGTCAGGAAGTTGATGTATTCGTAAAGAATTTTGATCCGGAGACGAAGCGCATTTCTCTCAGCATTAAGGACACCATGCGTGATCCTTGGCTTGATAAGGCAGAGCGCTATGAGGAAGGCAGCCATATCATTGGCAAGATCATCAAGCTTACGGACTTCGGTGCTTTCATGGAAATCGAGCCGGGCTTTGATGGCCTGATCCCGATGGGCGAGCTTGCTGACCGCAGAATTGCCAAGGCAGACGAGGCAGTTCATGTTGGCGACGAAGTCAAGGTAAAGGTTCTCCATATCGACATGAAGAGAAAACGCATTTCCCTGAGCATCACCAAGGCAGACAAGGATGCCGAAGCGGCTGAATACCATAGCTATATGGATGGCCAGGACGAGCACACTGCTACGGTTGGCGACGAGGTCGGCGATCTTCTCAAGTAAGATCAGGCAGTAAATCAACTAGATAAGTTGTATGTTGAAGGAGTGATGGTATTCATCACTCCTTTGTTTGTGGAAGACGAGGTATTTTATGTACTTAGGGAAAATACTGCGCGTTCATGCCGGCAGCCTGGCGGAAGAGCTGGAGCTCACGGCCGGGGACAAGATTTTGGAAATCAATGGCATGAAGCTGCGGGATATCATTGATCTGAGCTTTGCGTTTGCGGATGAAGAAATCGATATGCTGGTGGAGCATCCTTCCGGCGAGCAGGAAATGCTTTCCTTTGATAAGGACTATGATGAAGAACTGGGCGTGGAATTTGAGTCGGCGGTGTTTGATGGAATCCGGCGCTGTGCAAATCACTGCTATTTCTGCTTTGTGGACCAGGTCGCACCGCACATGCGGGACAGCCTGTCCATAAAGGATGATGATTACCGCATGTCCTTCTTATATGGTAATTTTGTGACCATGACGAATATGGTCGAGGCGGATTTCCAGAGGATTGCGCAGTACCATTTGTCGCCGCTTTTCATTTCCGTGCAGGCGACGAATCCTGAACTGCGGGCGCAAATGCTGCGCTGTGAGCGGGCCGGAAGGCTTGCGGAGCAGCTGGATCGCCTGCAGGAAGCGGATGTTGAATATCACAGCCAGGTTGTGCTTTGTCCGGGGCTCAATGACGGCGCTGAGCTTGAGCGGACCATTCGGGATATTTCCGGACGGCAGCCGCATGCGCAGTCGCTGGCCATTGTTCCTGTAGGTCTTACGAAGTTCCGGCAGGATTGTTATCCGCTTACGCTTTTTGATGCCGCGGGAGCAGGAAAAGTCATCGATCAGGTAGAAATATGGCAGCAGAAGCTGCGTGAGCAGACAGGGCGGACCTTCCTGTACCTCGGGGATGAATTCTATTTCCTGGCGGGACGTCCGCTGCCGCCGGCAGAGATGTACGATGGCTTTCCCCAGCTCGATAACGGAATCGGCCTCGCGCGCAATTTCATCGGGGAATGGGAGAAGTCTGTGGCTGCAGCGAAGGGGAGCGGCTATGAACAGCCGCTCCATATCGACGTGGTGACAGGTACCTCTGTGGCACCGATGTTTGAAGAGCTTCTTGCGGGTCTCGCGTGCCCAAATCTGCAGGTCCGGGTTCTGCCGGTAGTCAACCGTTATTTTGGCGAGAGCGTGAATGTATCCGGCCTGCTCACCGGGCAGGATATACTGGCCGCGCTGCAGGCTGCCGATGGCCCGCGGGATGGTGTGATCCTGCCGGAAGGAGCCTTGCGTACGGGTGAAAATGTTTTTTTGGATGATTATAAATTAGGTGATATAGAAGAGCAGCTGCAGGTGCGCGTAGCAACGGCGTTAGGGGGAGCGGAACTCCATCAGGCCCTGACGGACTGGACGCATTACCATGGAGCCGGTATGGAAGAAACGGCGTATATGTGGCAGAGCAACGCTGCCTACACGAAGCCGGGAAAGAAAGAGGGATAAAATGAGTAAACCAATTGTGGCTATTGTCGGCCGACCGAACGTCGGCAAGTCCACCCTGTTCAATCAGGTGGGCAAACGGCGGGTGTCCATTGTTGATGATTTTCCGGGTGTGACCCGCGATCGTATCTACATGGATGCAGAATGGCTGAACCATGATTTTACCATGATCGACACGGGCGGCATTGAGCTGGAATCCAGCGATCATATATTGAAATCCATGCGCCAGCAGGCGCAGATTGCCATGGAGGAGGCGGATGTCATCCTGTTCGTGGTGGATGGCCGCTCCGGTCTGACGACGGCGGATGAAGAGGTCGCACGTATGCTGCGCAGTACGAAAAAACCGGTCATTTTGGCCGTTAATAAAATCGACAGCCCACAGCAGGCTGCGGACAGCTATGAATTCTATAATCTGGGACTGGGGGAGCCGATTCCGATTTCGGCTTCAAACTCATTGAACCTGGGAGATTTGCTGGATGCTGTCGTAGCGGCTTTTCCCAAGGAGGGTGAGCCCGATAAGGAAGCGGATGAAATCAGCATCGCAGTCATCGGCCGACCCAATGTGGGGAAGTCCTCGCTGGTCAATGCACTGCTGGGGGAAGAGCGCGTAATCGTCAGCAATATTCCGGGGACGACGCGCGATGCAATCGATACCCATTTCGTAAAGGATGGAACGAAATTCATCCTCATCGATACAGCGGGCATGCGCCGCAAGGGCAAGATTGACGAGCCGGTGGAGCGCTACAGTGTTATGCGTTCCCTGCGGGCCATTGACCGGGCCGACGTCGTGCTCATGGTCATTGATGCAGTTGAGGGCATTACCGAACAGGATAAGAAGATTGCCGGCTATGCGCATGAATCCGGCAAAGGTGTCGTGATTGTGGTCAATAAGTGGGATATCTATCCCGACAAGGACGACAAATCCACCCTGCGCTTTACGGAAGACCTGCGTGATGAGATCGGATTCCTGCAGTATGCGCCGGTGCTCTATACTTCGGCACTCACCACGCAGCGTGTGCAGCGGGTGACAGAGCTTGTGAAGTACGTGGCGGAGCAGCAATCCATGCGCATCAAGACCAGTGTGCTCAATGAGCTCATCCGTGATGCGGTATCCATCAATCCGCCGCCGGCCCATAAAGGCCGCCGGTTGAAAATCCTGTTCATGACCCAGGCGGATATCCAGCCGCCGAAATTCATTGTATTTGTCAATGATCCGGAGCTCATGCACTTTTCCTATCTCCGCTTTCTGGAAAACAAGCTTCGGGAAAGCTTTGGCTTTGAAGGGACGCCGCTGCGCCTGATCGTGCGCGGCCGCAGTGAAGACGAGGAGGAATAAGCATGGGAATCGTTTTGGCTTGTGTTCTGAGTTATCTGGTAGGCTCCATACCGACAGGACTTGTGCTGGGCAAGCTGGTCTGGCACGTAGACCTGCGGGAATACGGCAGCCATAATATCGGCGCGACCAATGCCTGGCGTACGCTGGGCAAGGGACCAGGCACGATCATCTGCGTGCTTGACCTCCTGAAGGGGGTGCTGGGGGTATGGTTTGGCCTGCATTTTTCCGGGGTGCCGCTGGCCCTGGTTCTCGGTGGAATTTTTGCGATTGTCGGCCATTCCTGGTCGCTGTTCCTTGCTTTCAAGGGCGGTAAGGGCGTGGCAACCGGGCTGGGTGTTATTCTCATGCTCATGCCGAAGGCGACGCTGTTCGTATTTCTCGTCTGGCTCGTGCTGGTGTTCCTGACCCGCTATGTGTCACTGGGGTCTATTGTGGCCGCGGCACTGGTGCCTGTTTTTGCCTGGTTTTTCAATGAACCGGCAGAATACATTCTGTTTGGCCTGGCAGCGGCAGTTTTTGTCATCTATCGTCATAAGTCAAATATAGGACGGTTGCTCAATGGCACCGAAAGCAAGATAAAGGCTGGCCATCGCCGTTGATTTCATATTGTAAGAAAGCTCCTGCGGACGCCATTGTGTGTGCAGGAGTTATTTTTTTGTAGCGGGACGATAAATTGTAACAATGTACAGTTTTATGGGATGTTTGGCTGAAAATGACAGACGCATCCATAAGATTTGGCTAAAAAAAAGGAAATGCTATTGTCAAGTGTAAACAAAAAATGCTATAATATCTACTGCATGTAGAAAATAATCCATTGAGGAAGTACGGAGGCTATGATAATGAATAAAGAAAAAAGCGGTTTTTTCCTCGTGCGGGAGGAGATCCTGCCGGAGGCAATCAAGAAGACCATTCGTGTCAAGGAAATGCTTAAACGCGGCGATGCCCGGACCATCAATGAAGCGGTGGAAAAAATGGAACTGAGCCGTAGTGCCTACTACAAATATAAGGATTATGTATTTCCGTTTTATGAGGCCAGCCAGAATAAGATTGTTACGCTTACGTTCCTGCTGGAGCATAAAAAGGGTGTATTGTCGAGTCTGCTGAATACGATTTCCAACGATTCCGGCAGCGTACTGACAATCAATCAGGGAATTCCGCTGCAGGGCGTTGCCAATGCAACGGTTTCCATTGAAACCGTGAATCTTGCCGTTGACCTGGAAGCACTGCTTGATAAGCTGCGCATGGTTGATGGTGTCAAACGTCTTGAGGTTTTGGGACAGGCATAAACTACAGGGAGAAGGTGTGTCGGATGAAAAAAGAGATAAAGATCGGTCTGCTGGGTTTTGGCACGGTCGGCAGCGGAGTGGCCCGGGTGCTGAAAGAGAATGCTCATGAGATTACAGAAAAAATCGGCGCACAGCTTCAGATTAAGACGGTGCTTGTTCGTGATACGCATAAAAAACGGGAATATCTTGAAGATATCCATTTGACGGATAAGATCGAGGAAATCCTGCAGGATGAGGATATTGAGATTGTCATTGAGCTGATGGGGGGAATCCATCCGGCCCGGGAGTATATGCTGCAGGCAATGGCTGCCGGCAAGAATGTGGTTACTGCCAATAAGGATGTCCTGGCTGAATTCGGCAGGGACCTTTTTACTATGGCGGAGGAACATGATGTCGATTTCATGTTCGAGGCCAGCGTCGGGGGCGGAATTCCAATCATCATGCCGTTGAAGCAGTGCCTCACCGGCAACAAGATCAGCGAGGTCATGGGCATTGTCAACGGGACTACCAATTATATGCTCACGCGCATGACGCAGGATGGCAGTGACTACGATACAGCGCTGCAGGAGGCGCAGGAAAAGGGCTATGCCGAGGCCAATCCGGCTGCCGATGTCGAGGGCCTCGATGCGGCGCGCAAGGCCGCAATCCTGGCATCCATTGCGTTCAATACCCGGATAGGGCTGGAAAATGTATCGGCTGAGGGAATCACAAAGATCACGCCGGCCGATATTGAATACGCGACAGAGCTGGGCTATGTTGTGAAGCTGCTGGCGATTGCCCGCGAGACGAGCCATGGCGTGAATGTGCGTGTGCATCCGGCCTTTCTGCCCAAGGAGCATCCGCTCGCGGCTGTCAATGATGTATTCAATGCGATCTTTGTCCGCGGCAATGCAATTGGCGAGGCCATGTTCTATGGCCGGGGTGCAGGCTCGCTGCCTACGGCCTCGGCGGTTGTCGCTGATGTCGTGGATACGGCGCGCGATATCATGCACGGAACCTTTGGCCGTATCCGCTGTACCTGCTATGAGCAGAAGCCTTTCTGCCCGCTGGATGAAACGGAGTCTTCCTATTATGTACGGCTGCTGGTTGATGATGAGCCGGGCGTGCTCGGTGCGATTGCGACGGCCTTCGGTGAAAATGGCGTGAGCCTGAAATCGGTAATCCAGACCCGTCGGGTGGATAACCGGGCGGAAATCGTTGCGATTACCCATCAGGTGCCGCATAAGCGCATCAAACAGGCTGCTGCAGCACTGGAAGGGCTGCCGGTTGTCACGAGAATCCGCAATATCATCCGCGTGGAAAATGGACAGGGAGAGGCTTAAAATGGGAGAAAAAACAATTAAGGTCCGGGTGCCCGGTACTACAGCAAACTGTGGGCCAGGCTTTGATACCCTTGGTGCGGCCTGTACCATATACAATGATCTTTCCCTTACGCTGCTGGCAGAGCCTGGTGTCCATATCGATATTCAGGGGGAAGGGGCGGGCAATATACCGCTGGATTCCCGTAATATTGTCTGGCGTTCCATCCAGCATCTGCTCAGACGGCTGGATCTCACAGATACCTATCCGGGCGCACATATCGTGATGGAGAACCATGTGCCGCTTTCCCGCGGGCTTGGCAGCAGCGCGGCCGCTATCGTTGCGGGCCTCAAGGCTGCCAATGTGCTTACGGGCAACCGGTTCAGCCGGCGGGAAATCCTGCAGATGGCCACAGATATTGAAGGGCATCCGGATAATGTCGCTCCGGCTATTTTTGGCGGTTTTACCATCAGCTCGATGAACAATGGCCGGCCGGAATGTTTTTCGTTTATGCCGAAGATCCCGCTGCAGCTTGTGGTTGCTGTGCCGGAGTTCCCGCTTTCGACGCGGGCCGCGCGCAGTGTACTGCCGAAGATGGTTCCCATGAAGGATGCGGTCTTTAATGTGAGCCGCACCGCCTTGCTGGTTGCTTCACTTTGCCGTGGCAATAAGGGATTTTTGCGCCACGCCTTCGATGATGCGCTGCATCAGCCGTATCGTGCAAAACTCATTCCGGGCATGTACGATGTGTTCAAGGCCGCACGGGACGCCGGAGCGCTGGGCGTCTCCATGAGCGGAGCCGGTCCGTGCCTCATCGCCTTCACGGTTGAAAAGGCCGTGCCGGTAGGCGAAGCGATGGTGGCGGCATTTGCCAAACGGGAGATTTCCGCTAAATATTTATTGCTGGATATTGCTGAGCGCGGTGTCCATATCATTCACTGAGTCCTTACACGGGAGAACCGCTGCAGGGACTCCCTTTTTGTTTTGGAGGCTCTATGGAAGAAAAAGAATTTGTTGAAAAAATCCGGCAGGCTGGTGGACGGATCTTCATTGTCGGCGGCTGGGTACGCGACACGCTGCGTGGAGCCGTACCGAAGGATAAGGACTATGTCGTGGTCGGGCTGTCGGCGGAAACATTTCTCCGGCTTTTTCCGGCAGCCCGGCAGGTCGGTCGGGGCTTCCCGGTCTATCTGCTGCGCATTGACGGGAAATCCTCGGAAATTGCCTTTGCCCGACGGGAACGAAAGACGGGGCCGGGCTACCGGGGCTTTGCCATTGAGGCTGCGCCTGCCATAACGATTGAAGAGGATCTCTATCGGCGGGATACGACAATGAACAGCATCGCAATGGAATTGCCGGAGCGGCAGCTGCTGGATCCGTATGGTGGGCGGCTGGCGATTGAGGAGCGGCGCATTGCAGCTGTTTCCGGGCATTTTTGTGAGGACCCGGTACGCGCCTTGCGGGCTGCCCGCCAGGCGGCTGAGCTTGGCTTTTCCATCACAGATGAGACATTCAGTCTCATGCGGCGCTGTCAGGCGGATCTGCTGCAGGAGCCGCCGGAACGATTGCAGCAGGAGCTGGAGCGGGCACTGCAGACGGAGCGTCCGTCGGTGTTCTTTCAGGCGCTGGAGCGGGCCGGGCTTTTGACAGTGGCCTTTCCGGAGCTGGCTGCCCTTGTCGGGCGGCAGCAGCCGGTAGAATTCCATCCCGAGGGTGATGCCTTTGTGCATTCGCTGCTGGTGCTTGATAAGACGGCGGCGCAGACGACGAATGCGGCAGCCCGCTTTGCGGCGCTGGTCCACGATCTTGGCAAGGGGACGACGCCGCACTCGATGGAGCCGCATCATTACGGTCATGAAGAGCGTGGATTGGCGGAGCTTGCGCGATGGAATGCACGCGGACGCCTGCCCAGGCTTTGGGTGCAGTGTGCGGCCCTGGTGATCCGGGAACACATGCGGGCACCCCGGCTGGCAAAGCCCGGGAAAATTGTTGCGCTGCTGCTGCAGGTGGAGCAGTCGCCGTTGGCTCTGGACGATTTCCTGGCGGTGATCCGTTCGGATCACGGACCGCTGCCGGCCTATCTGGAGCAGGCGGCGGTGCTTTTGCCGGCATTGCAGGCGGTTTCCGGACGGGATTGTCCGGCGGGGCTTCGTGGCGCCGCCGTGGGGCAATGGGTTCGCGAAGCCCAGGTCCGTGTGTGCCAGGCGATTCTGCCACAGCTGGAATCTGCTGGGAAATAAAATTAGATATTTTGTCAGCTTTTTGTTATAATAATAGTGAAAATTAAAAAAACCTCGAGGGGGTGCCTTATATGGGTCAGATGATTCCTTATAAATCGGTTATGCCGCAGGTGCATGAAAAAGCACTGATTGCGCCAACGGCTGTTCTTGTGGGGGATGTTTCGGTCGGGGAAGGGTCCAGTATCTGGTTTAATACCGTAGTGCGCGGTGATATGGCCAAGGTACATATCGGTAAGTATACCAATGTACAGGACAATTCCACCATCCATGTGATGGAGGGCCAGGACACGGTCATTGGCGATTACGTGACGATTGGACACAATGCGGTCGTTCATTGTGCCAAGATTGGCAACAACTGTCTCATAGGCATGGGATCTGTTCTGCTTGGGTATACGGAAATCGGCGATAACTGCGTTATCGGTGCGGATACCCTGCTCACGCAGCATCATAAGATTCCTTCGAATTCCCTGGTTTACGGGAACCCGGCCCGCATCATCCGCATACTGCGCGATGATGAGATTGAGGCATTGCATGAATCCGCCATCAAGACCAATTTGCTGGTACAGGATTATCTGCAAAAATAAAAAGGAGCTTACAGACTAATGGAGAGAACACTCGTACTTATTAAACCAGATGCTTTCAGAAAGCACTATACCGGCGATATCATCAAGCGCTATGAGTCGGAGGGCTTCCATATTCTGGCTATGAAAATGCTCAAAATGACAAAGGAACTGGCGGCTAAGCACTATGAAGAGCATATTGGCCGTTCTTATTATGAGGATCTGGAGGGCTTCATGACCTCTGGTCCGATCATCGCTATGGTGCTTGAGGGTGAGGATGCCATTGCGGCTATCCGTCGCATCAATGGCAAGACGAATCCCAAGGAAGCTGCGGAAGGTACGATCCGGCGGCAGTTTGCCGAAAGCGGTAGCCGCAACGCGGTGCACGCATCGGACAGCCCGGCGAATGCCGCGCGGGAAATCTCTATTTTCTTTAATGCCACGGAGATTTTTGACTGATACTGGCAGGAGGCTTTGCATATGGGCGTTTACACGAAGACTGGCGATGCCGGGCAGACCGGCCTGTACACCGGGGAGCGGATTGCGAAGGATTCCCTGCGGGTGGAGGCCTATGGCAGTGTCGATGAAAGCAATGCGGCTCTCGCCATGGCCCGGGCTTTTTGTCAGAAGCAGGAGGTTGTTGACTGGCTCTGCAAGCTGCAGAAGA
This sequence comes from uncultured Selenomonadaceae bacterium, assembly GCA_964520975.1. GTDB lineage: Bacteria > Bacillota > Negativicutes > Selenomonadales > Selenomonadaceae > CAZFPA01. The sequence continues at coordinate 20,698 of CAZFPA010000010.1, forward strand.
ACAACGGACTGCTCATGGCTGATCTTGCGAGCCAGGGAGCAGAGCCGCTCCTGACGATGGAACTGGTGCAGGGGCTGGAGCAGGCCATTGATGCAATGGAGGCCGGACTTCCACCGCTCACGCATTTTCTTGTGCCGGGGGATACGAGGGGCGGAGCCATGCTCGATATGGCCCGTACACTGGTGCGGCGCGCTGAGCGCCGGGTTTTGGCCCTGCACCGCGAGGAGCCTGTGGCGGAGGTGGACCGGGTCTATCTGAACCGGTTATCGGATTTCTGCTTCATGCTCATGCGGCTGGAGGAAGCGTCATAGACAGGAAAACAGGAAGAGTATCGCGGTAGATACTCTTCTTATTTTTTTGCAAAAATGGATATTTTTACCGGATATAGCAGGAATTACAGTATTTTCAGAGAATAAAGAAAACATAAAGTTTTAGGAGGGATCAATAATGAAGGAGTACGATAGCACCAACATACGCAACATCGCCATTGTCGGGCATGGCCGGTCTGGAAAGACCAGTATCGTGGAGGCCTGCCTCTTTAACACGGGCGCTGTAAAACGCCTGGGCAAAGTCGATGATGGCACGGCAGCAACAGATTACGAGCCGGAAGAAATTAAGCGCCGACTGAGTATCAGCAGTGCACTGGCCGCCTGCGAATGGCAGGAATACAAGCTCAACTTTATTGATACTCCTGGGTATCCGGATTTCATCGGAGAGGTACAGGGAGCCCTGCAGGCCGCCGACAGTGCGCTGGTAGTCATTTCGGCACCGGCAGGCATCGAGGTAGAGACGGAAAAGACCTGGCAGCTGGCAGAGAACCTGGAGCTGCCGCGTGCCATCTTCATTAATAAGATGGATCGTGAGCATGCGGATTTCTATGGTGTCGTCGAGGAGCTGCGTGTCCGCTTCGGTACAGGGGTGGTGCCCATCCAGCTTCCTATCGGCAAGGAGGCGGCATTCCAGGGGGTCATTGACCTGCTGGCCATGCACACCCGCATCAAGGAGCGGGATGAAAATAACTGTATCGTTGTGGATGAGATCCCCGAGTATATGACAGCGGAGGTTGAGGATGCGCGGCAGAAGCTCATTGAGGCTGTGGCGGAATTCAATAATGCGCTGCTGGAAAAATATGTAGAAGGGGCAGAAATCGCGGAGGAAGAGGTAGCTGCAGCACTCATCGAGGGCATTCAGGCCGGAAAGATCTTCCCGGTGCTCTGTGGTTCCGCTGCCCGCAATATCGGCATGCACAAGCTGCTCAATGATGCGGTTGAGTATCTGCCGTCGCCGCTCGATCATGCGATTCTCGGGACGGACCCGGAGGGCGGAGACATCGTGGAGCGGAAGGCAACGGAGGCCTTTTCGTCGCAGGTGTTCAAGACTATTGTCGACCCGTTTGTCGGCCGCCTGAGCTTCCTGCGTGTTTTCTCGGGAAATATGAAGCCGGATGCCTCCTATTATAATCCGGGCCGGCAGGCTTCGGAACGTGTGGGCACCATCTTTACGATGCAGGGGAAGCATCAGCTGAATCTGCCGATTGCCCATGCGGGCGATATTGTGGCCGCGGCGAAGCTGCAGGGCACAAAAACCGGTGATACCCTCTGTGATAAGGCTGCGCCTATCCTTTATGAGGCGATTGAGTACCCGGAATCCATGCTGGCCATGGCCGTGTATGCCAGGAAAAAGGGTGATGAGGACAAGGTCTTTGCTGCACTGGCGAAGGAGCAGGAAGAGGATCCGACAATCTGTGTCGTAAAGGACAAGGAGACCCGTGAGACGCTGGTGAAGGGCATCGGTGAGGTTCATCTGGAGGTCCTGGCTGAAAAGATTCAGCGTAAATTCGGTGTTGAGGCAGCGGTGCGCGAGCCCCGCATTGCCTATCGGGAGACCATCCGCAAGGCCGTCAAGGCCGAGGGGAAGCATAAGAAGCAAAGCGGCGGGCATGGCCAGTATGGGCATGTATGGCTGGAGATCAGTCCGCAGGCAGCCGGGGAAGGGAACGTCTTTACAGAGACGATTTTTGGCGGCAGTGTACCGCGGCAATACATTCCCGCTGTGGAAAAGGGCACTGCGGAAACCCTGGCCAACGGCATCATGGCAGGTTATCCTGTGGTAGACGTAAAGGTGAATCTATATGATGGTTCCTATCATAGCGTGGATTCCTCTGAGGTGGCCTTTAAGACAGCTACGGCCCTGGCATTGCGCAAGGGAGTAATGGAGGCATCGCCCGTTCTGCTGGAGCCGATTTGCAATATGACGGTCACGGCACCGGAATACTATATGGGCGATGTGATGGGACGCCTGAATTCGAAACGGGCCCATATCATGGGCATGGAAAGCACGGGCAAGGACATGAGCCAGGTGAAGGCGCAGGTGCCGCAGGCGGAGCTTTATAAATACGCTACGGAGCTGCGGTCTCTTACCCAGGGAAGAGGAAGCTATACGCTGGAGTTTTCCCATTATGAGGAGGTTCCAGTCAAGATGGCGGAGAAGATCATTGCGGAGTCCAAAGAGAAAAAGGAATAGCTAATAGGGTGCTTGTACGCTTCTGGGGCCGTGGCAGTCTGCAAAAGGACTGCCGCGGCTTTTGCGGTCTTTGGCGATAAGCAGGAAAAACATCTTTTATCGCGTATTTATATAGTAAAGGTATGCAGGAGGTGCTATTTTGATAAAAAAAGGAATTCTATTGGCCGGAGGTTCGGGAACACGCCTGTACCCGCTCACCAAGGTGGTGAGCAAGCAGCTCATGCCAATTTATGATAAACCCATGGTATATTATCCCTTGAGCACACTGCTGCTGGCGGGTATACAGGATGTTCTGGTCATTACGACGCCGCAGGATCAGGAAAGTTTCCAGGCACTTTTGGGAGATGGCAGTCAGTGGGGAATCACCATATCCTATGCTGTGCAGCCGAGTCCCGATGGATTGGCACAGGCGTTCCTCATCGGTGAGAGTTTCATTGCCGGTGAGGGCTGCGCACTGGTATTGGGTGATAATATCTTTTATGGTTCGGATCTGGCATCTGCCATGCAGCGGGCCGCAGCCCATGATGAGGGCGCTACGGTATTTGCCTACTATGTGCGGGATCCGGAGCGCTATGGCGTGGTGGCCTTCGATGGTGAAGGAAGAGCTACCAGCCTGGAGGAAAAGCCTGCGCAGCCGCAGTCGAATTATGCTGTCACCGGGCTTTATTTTTACGATCGCTCCATTGTGGATATTGCCAAGGCGGTGCGCCCTTCGCCCCGGGGCGAGCTGGAAATCACCGATGTGAATAAGGCCTATCTGCAGGCAGGCCGCCTGCGGGTGGAAAAAATGCGCCGGGGCTATGCCTGGCTGGATACCGGGACCCATGAATCCCTGCTGCAGGCGGCTTCCTTTGTACAGACCATCCAGGCCCGGCAGGGCTTGAAGATCGCCTGCATCGAGGAGATTGCCTATCGTATGGGCTATATTGATGCGGAGCAGGTGCTGCGGCTGGCGCAGCCGCTGAAAAAGAATGATTATGGCAAGTACCTGGAACAGATCGTGAAGGAATAGGAGAGGAATTTTTTGAAGATAACAGAGACAAGGCTGAAGGACGTATATATCATAGAGCCGCAGGTATTCGGTGACGCACGGGGCTGGTTTATGGAGAGCTGGTCGAAAAAGAAGCTGGATGAAGCGGGCCTGCAGGTGGATTTTCTGCAGGATAACCAGTCCTTTTCGGCTACCAGGGGCACTCTTCGCGGGCTGCACTATCAATTGAATCCCATGTGCCAGGCGAAGCTTCTGCGCTGTACCCGGGGAGAAATCCTGGACGTGGCGGTGGATATCCGTCGGGGCTCACCGCAGTACGCTGCGTGGGTGAGCGTAAAGCTGTCAGCGGAAAACAAGAAGCAGCTCTTTATTCCGCGGGGCTTTGCCCATGGCTTCATCACGCTTACGGACGATGTCGAGGTACAGTATAAGGCGGATAATTACTATGCACCGGAGTGTGATGGCAATATCCGTTGGGATGACCCGGAAATCGGGGTTGACTGGGGCATGGAGCCGGTGATCCTGTCAGATAAGGACCGGACAGCACCCTTGCTGCGGGAACGCACCAACCTGAATTTTGTTTATGAGGAGATGCGGGGATGAAAATCATTGTAACCGGCGGGGCCGGATTCATTGGCGGAAATTTTGTCCACTATATGCTGCGGGAGCATCCGGAGGATCAGATCATCTGCCTCGATGCGCTGACCTATGCGGGGAACATGGAAACCCTGGCGCCGGTCATGGATAACGCGCAGTTCAAGTTTATCCGGGCGGATATTGCGGATCGGGAGACTGTCTACCGTATCTTTGCTGAGGAAAAGCCGGCAGTTCTGGTGAATTTCGCGGCGGAAAGCCATGTGGATCGTTCCATCGAGCAGCCGGAAATTTTCCTGCGGACCAATATCATTGGGACCAGTGTATTGCTTGATGCCTGCCGCAAGTATGGCATTCAGCGGTATCATCAGGTATCGACGGACGAGGTCTATGGGGACCTGCCGCTGGACCGGCCGGATCTTTTCTTCACGGAGACAACGAATCTGCATACATCGAGTCCGTATTCGGCTTCGAAGGCCTCGGCGGACCTGCTGGTGCAGGCCTATCATCGGACCTATGGTGTGCCGGTCACGATTTCCCGCTGCTCGAATAATTACGGCCCGTATCATTTTCCGGAAAAGCTCATTCCGCTTATGATCGCGAATGCGCTGGCGGATAAGAAACTGCCCGTCTATGGCAGTGGGGAGAATGTGCGCGACTGGCTCTATGTTGAGGACCATTGTATTGCCATCGATCGGATCCTGCGTGCGGGACGGGTCGGCGAGGTTTATAATATTGGCGGACATAACGAGCATACGAACCTGGAGGTCGTCAGGACCATTCTGCAGGAGCTCGGCAAGCCGGAAAGCCTCATTGAGCACGTGACCGACCGCAAGGGCCATGACCGTCGCTATGCCATCGATCCTGCAAAGATCCATGCGGAGCTGGGCTGGGAGCCGCAGACGAAATTTGCAGATGGCATTCGCAAGACGGTTCGCTGGTATCTTGACAACAAGCCCTGGTGGCAGCACATCCTCAGCGGTGACTACCAGAGCTATTATGAAAAAATGTATGGCGAACGCGAGATTTTAAGCTGAATTCCGGTAAAAGTTGGCAGGGTTCCGCTTTGCGTAATCCTGTACAATGGGGTTATAATATTATCAGCAGGCTGAAAAGGGATTTTGACCTGTAGGATACGCATAGCATCACAGGGAGGGGTTCAGATGGCTATGATCAATGGGTATATTCGTTCTATCAGTATCTTGAATGTGATGAACCAGAATTTTGCCTCGATGATGAAGCACATGCGGCGAGTCGCTACCGGACAGAGAATCAACAGTGTTGCCGATGATCCGTCGGGCTGGGCAATCGGTACCCGTATGGGAATTGAGATACGTGGCCTGGACCAGGCAAACCGCAATGCGCAGAGCAGTCAGAGCATGCTGAAAGTGGCGGAGGGGGCTGTCAGTTCAACCATTGACATTCTTCGGACACTTAAAGAAAAGGCAATTGAAGCGGCAAATGATACCTGCACGGATGCGGATCGGCGGACTATCCAAAAATTATTCAATGAATATGCTGACCAGGTGGATGACAATGCCCTGGTCACCTTTAACGGGAAATATCTGCTGGATGGCTCTAAAAACAGTCAGGCGCAGGCCGTACAGCAGGCTTATACCAACAGCAGCCTGCGCATAGGGACATCCGGAACTACCCGGCTTACAGACCTGACACGAAAAGATGGGGATTCGCTGCATATTTCCGCTACGGATACGGTCCATGTTTCTTATGTGAAGGACGGTAAAACATATAGTACCAGCTACACAGCTGCCGAAACAACGCTGGGTGATATCTTTGCCAGGGCGAATACCATTGACAAAGACGTATTCGATATTACCGGCATGGATGGCAGCAGCACCATAGGTGTTGATCCCTATGGGAAAACCGTTACGACCCCGGATGATGCGGGCGCGGTGACGGTCAAGGCGAAGACAGCCGGAACGGCAGGTGCCGTTTCAGGTTTTACAATCAGTATCACGGATAAAAACGGCCAGGTGAAAAAAAGTACGGACTGTGTGCTGGATGCTTTTTCAGAAACGATTGGACCGCGGGATGCTTCAGCGGATCATGCACTTTATACGCAGACGGGCACGAGATCTGGGCAGGGAATGAAGACAGCTCTGGGAGACATGCGTGCGGAGGCGTTAGGGTTAAAGGGCAGCGATGGCACTGTGCTGGATGTGACGACAAAAACGGGTGCCAATGCGGCAATCAATGTGCTGGATAATGCTTTGGCGCGGGCACTGGATCAGTCCACGACCATTGGAGCACAGTCCAGCCGATTGGATTATACCATCAGTAATCTTACGACGCAGAGCGAGAATCTGACCTCGGCGATGTCGACTATCATGGATGCGGATATGGCCAGGGAAATCACGGAATATACCCGGGCCAATATTCTGATGCAGGCGGCGCAGGCTATGCTGGCACAGTCAAATCAGAACATGGGCTGGTTCCTGAGCCTGTTGAAATAAGTGACGATTGCGCGCATTGGCGGATAAGGCACTGTCTGGAAGAATTTCGCGCTGTGAAATTTTGAACAACGGTGTTAGCGGATGCTGTATGAAAACCGGTGCGCACCGGAAATAAAAAATCCGTCTGTTGCGGGCAACAGGCGGATTTTTATATGATGTCAGGGATGCGCAATGAGGCGGGCGATGCGGAGGCGGGTTTGTCCGCCCAGATCGATGATGCTGTTGTCATCTGTTTTGACGACCGGCATCTGCAGATTATTCTTGTTGAAGAAAATGATATTGGCCTGCCGCCCGTCTGTAAGCTCTACGCGATTCATTGTGAGCGTGTCCTTCAGGCAGTCGAGAAAGGTCTGGACGATAGCCGGGTCAAATTTTTCGTACATATCACGCTTGAATACATCGAGCATAGGGAAGGGATTGATGCTGTCCCGGGAATAAGACATTTGATGGAATTTATCGGCCACCGCAATGATCCGCGCGTAGGGATGGATCTGTTCGCCCTGGCTGCGCTTGGGGAAGCCGGTTCCGTTCAGGTATTCGCGATGCTGGATGATGCCCATGATGACCTCCAGCGGCAGGCCTTTGGCAACCTTCAGGAGGCCGGCTGTCTCGGCGATATGGGCTTCCTGAATGGAGACGTTTCCCTTGACGGTAAGGCTGCCGATATCATGCAGCAGGGCTGCCAGTGTAACACCCTCGATGTCCTTTGGTGCCCAGTCCATGTGTTGAGCGATGAGGTCCGCATAATAGGCTGTCATGAGGGAATGGGCCGTAATGGGGTTGGCTATATCCGGTACGTAGCTCAGCAGATGGTTCAGAACCTCAAAATTTTTGGCAACAGCGCCATGGATGCTGGCGGCATCCTCTTTGATTTTTGATACGGGGACAATATGGTTATCGCGGATGATATCGAAGGACTGGTGAAGATTCGCCTGAACGGAATCAAATTCCAGTTGGAATTTCATATAAGCAGGTGAAAGCTGTGGCCCGTTTTCCGATGTTTCATCCACTGCGGCGGGTGCCTCTTCGGGCTCATCGGACTCGATGAAGACACTTTGGACGTTCCAGGTCGTGAGCAGTGTGATATGGCGAGGGGTAAGGGTTACCCCTTTTTTGAGCAGTGTCTGGCCGTTGAGGGACAGGACTTCATCTGCCAGGATTGCCCCGGGGGACAGCTCATCTAGGTTCATCATTTTGGACATGGGGTTCGTCTCCTTCCATGCAGGAAAAATTCAGGTTCCATCCTAAATTATATATATATCTATTTTACTGTAAATGTATGTTATTATGAAAGAAACGAAAGTCCTGCAATTTCTGGGAACCTTATCTTTCTATTGCTTTTCCTCTGAAATTCATTTATAATAATAGCAGTATTTTTGGGCTTTCCGGCCCGGAAAACAGAACCATTACTGCAAACGCAGGAATCTTTGACCATTTCTTCCTGGGAAGAAAGCATGGCCATGCGGACAGCCGGGTCAAATGCCGAAAATGGCAACTTTCGTTGCTTATTGATTGAGCGATAGGCTCTAAATTTATAACCTATACAGGCGCTGCGTGCTCCAGCATAGGTATGTTCACACTTGTGAAGCAATCAATAAGAGTGGTAAAAGTAAATTCTTGCGAGGAACCTCTGGGGCCTGATGGTAATGGCGAAGGGAGTATGCCGGAAAGAGCCTTTCTTATTGAATTCTACCCTGGGTGAACTGGCGTGAGCCGATCACTCGGGGTTTTTGTTTGGAAAAAAAGAGAGAAGTGGTGTTTTGGTGGAAGAAAAATTGAAATTGTACGGATTTAACAATCTTACGAAGTCGCTGAGCTTCAATATCTATGATATCTGCTATGCCAAATCACATCGGGAGCAGCAGGACTATATCAAATATATCGATGCACAGTACAATTCGGAGCGCTTGACTAAGATTTTATCACGGGTCACGGAAATGATTGGCGCGCATGTACTCAATATCGCCCGCCAGGACTACGATCCACAGGGAGCCAGTGTGACTTTTCTGATCGCCGAGGAGGCCGCGATGCATTCCGGGCACAAGAAGCCGTTGCAGCCGCCGTTGCCGGACGCAGTCGTAGCACACCTCGACAAGAGCCATGTGACGGTACATACGTATCCGGAATTCCATCCGGAGACCAGCATAGCGACCTTCCGCGTGGATATCGATGTCGCAACCTGCGGGGAAATCACGCCGTTGAAAACACTGGATTATTTGATTGGAAATTTTGATTCGGATATCATTACCATGGATTATCGTGTGCGTGGCTTTACGCGTGATGTGACGGGCAAGAAGCTTTTTATGGATCATGATATCACCTCCATTCAGGATTTCATCAAAAAAGAGACGCTGAACGCTTATGATGCGGTCGATGTGAATATCTATCAGGCCAATCTGTTCCATACGAAGATGCTCATCAAGGAACCGGACCTGAAGAACTATCTTTTCAATACGGACATCTACGAGATTCCGCCGAAGACACGGCTGGAAATCAGCAATAGCCTGCGGCGGGAGATGATTGAGATCTTCAGCGGGCAGAACGTATTTTAAGGGAGGTAATGGGGAAGAATGCAGTTTTTTTCACAGGACAGGGCACCTGTCTTGGAAGCTTTGGAAAAATTCAAGACGATGCGTATTGTGCCCTTTGATGTACCGGGTCATAAACGCGGCCGTGGCAATCCGGAGCTTACGGAATTTCTGGGGGAGCGGTGTCTTTCGGTTGACGTGAATTCCATGAAGATGCTCGATAATCTCTGTCATCCGGTATCGGCGATTCGGGATGCGGAGGAGCTTGCAGCGGAGGCCTTTGGGGCAGCACATGCCTTTTTTATGGTGGGAGGCACGACCTCTGCTGTACAGGCTATGGTGCTCACCGCCTGCAAGCGCGGGGACAAGATCATCCTGCCGCGCAATGTGCACCGCAGCGTGATCAACGCGATGATCCTCTGCGGGGCGATTCCCGTTTACGTAAATCCGCAGATGGATCATACGCTGGGGATTTCCCTGGGGATGCGGGTGAGCGATGTGGAGAAGGCCATCCGGGAAAATCCGGAGGCCAAGGCGATTTTCGTCAACAATCCGACCTATTACGGCATCTGCTCGGATCTCGCTTCCATCACGGAGCTGGCGCATGCGCATGGCATGCTGCTGCTGGCTGATGAAGCGCATGGAACCCATTTCTATTTCAATGATAAGCTGCCGTTGGCCGCCATGCATGCGGGTGCGGATATGGCGGCAGTCAGCATGCATAAATCAGGGGGATCGCTTACACAAAGCTCGCTGCTGCTCATCGGGCCGCAGGTGCATGCTGGCTATGTGCATCAGATCATCAATCTGACGCAGACGACCAGCGGTTCCTATCTGCTTATGTCGAGCCTGGATATCTCCCGGCGCAACCTGGCCCTGCACGGGCAGGAGACGTTTGACAAGGTTATTGCCCAGGTGGAATATGCCCGGGATGAGGTCAATGCCATTGGCGATTATTATGCCTATTCGAAGGAGCTCATCAATGGAGACTCCATCTTTGATTTTGATGTGACCAAGCTGTCAATTTTTACCCGGCCGATTGGACTGGCCGGTATTGAGGTCTATGACATCCTGCGGGATGACTACGATATTCAGACGGAATTCGGCGATATCGCGAATCTGCTGGCTTATGTATCAATTGGCGACCGGCCGAAAGAGATTGAACGCCTGGTTGCTGCTCTTTCGGAAATCCGCCGCAATTACCGTAAGAATCCCTCCGGGATGCTCAAGGCGGAGTACATCAGCCCCAAGGTCATCTGTGGTCCGCAGATGGCGTTTTATGCGGGGAAGGAGGCATTGCCCATCGCGGAGACGGCCGGGCGTGTCTGCAGCGAATTCGTCATGTGCTATCCGCCGGGCATACCGATTCTTGCCCCGGGAGAGCTCATCACGGAAGAGATATTGGATTATATCCGCTATGCGAAAAAGAAGGGCTGCTCGATGACGGGCCCGGAAGACATGGAACTGGAGAAGCTGAACGTAATGGAAAGGGAGCTTTAATATGGAACTTTGGTTTACGGAAAAGCATACAGCAAATGTGTATTTTTCTATCAAGGTCGATCGCCAGCTGTATTCGGGAAAGAGTGAATTTCAGCGCATCGATGTTTTTGAATCCAAGGAATTTGGCCGTTTCCTTACTCTCGATGGCTATATCATGCTGACGGAGAAGGATGAATTCATCTACCACGAGATGATTACACATGTGCCGATGTGCGTACATCCGTCGGCCAAGCGCGTCCTGGTCATCGGCGGCGGGGATGGCGGCACCGTACGTGAGCTGCTGCGCTATCCGACCATTGAGCATATTGACCTCGTGGAAATCGACGAGCTTGTGGTCGAGGTCTGCCGGAAATATCTGCCGCAGACCGCTGGCGGTCTGGGGGACGAACGCGTGCATCCGCATTTTGAGGATGGACTCAAATTCATCCGGCACTGTGAGGATGAATACGATCTCATCATTGTGGATTCTACGGACCCCTTTGGCCCGGGCGAGGGGCTTTTTACCAAGGAATTCTATGGCAATTGCTATAAGGCACTGAAGGCGGATGGCATCATGGTCAATCAGCATGAGAGCCCGTTCTATCCGGATGATGCCTATGCCATGCAGCGGGCGCATAAGCGTATCGTGGAATCCTTTCCGATCAGTAAGGTCTATCAGGCCCATATACCGACATATCCTTCGGGACATTGGCTCTTTGGCTTTGCCTCGAAGAAATATCATCCGGTCCGGCAGGTGGACTGGACGCGCTGGAATGCGCTGGGGCTTGCAACGCGCTATTATAATACGCAGCTGCACGCGGGCGCCTTTGCATTGCCAAACTACGTGGAGGAGCTGCTAAAGGATGTTGAATAAGAATATCGAAACTTTCCTGGGGTGTGAGGCAGCGTATCAGGATGCACGCATTGTGCTTTTCGGTGCGCCCTTTGACTCGACGACTTCCTACCGTCCGGGCACCCGCTTTGCGAGTCGTACCATGCGGGCGGAATCCTATGGCCTTGAAACCTACAGCCCGTATCTCGATCTGGATATGGAAGACGCCAGTGTGTTTGATGGCGGCGATCTCGAGCTATGCTTCGGCGATACGGAAAAGGCCTTGGGAGATATCGAACGCTTTACCAGGGAAGTCCTTGCGGACAACAAACTGCCGCTCATGCTGGGCGGCGAGCATCTGGTAACGCTGGGGGCTCTGCGGGCCATGGCGGAACGGTATCCGGAGCTGCACATCCTGCATCTGGATGCGCATACGGATCTGCGGGAGGAGTATCTTGGTGCGCGCCTGTCGCATGCCTCGGTCATGAAACGGGCCTGGGATATCCTTGGCGATGACCGCATCTGGCAGTTTGGTATCCGCAGCGGCACGCGGGAGGAATTCCGCTGGGCGGAAAAACATACCCATTTGCACAAATTCGGGTTCCAGGGGCTGGAGGCGGCGCTGGTAGCTCTGCGCGGCGTACCGGTCTATTTTACCATCGATCTCGATGTGCTGGACCCTTCGGTATTTCCGGGAACGGGAACACCGGAGGCTGGCGGCGTTACATTTGATGCGCTGCGGCAGGTTGTGGACCGGGTAGCACGGCTCAATATTGTCGGAGCGGATATCGTCGAGCTTTCCCCGCATTATGATGCGAGCGGAGCCTCGACAGCCGTAGCACTCAAGGTGCTGCGGGAATTGCTGCTGGGACTGGAGCGTCCCTATCTGCAGAAACCGGAAACTGTATGATGAGAGTATAGGATTCGGAAGCCGGGCCTATGGCGCGGCTTTCAAAAATAGATGAATTCAGGAGGAATAAAGGATGGGAAAAGCTTTAATCATTGGCTGCGGCGGTGTAGCCAGCGTAGCCATTCACAAATGCTGCCAGAACAGCGAGGTATTTGAGGAAATCTGCATCGCAAGCCGTACGAAGAGCAAATGCGATGCACTTAAGGCCAAGCTCGATGGCGGACGGACGAAGATCACGACCGCGCAGGTAGACGCCAATGATGTCGCCGCGCTCGTTGTACTGATTGAAAAGGAAAAACCGGATGTTGTGCTGAATCTTGCTTTGCCGTATCAGGATCTTACCATCATGGATGCCTGCCTGGCGACGAAGACCAGCTATGTAGATACCGCTAATTACGAGCCGGAGGATACGGCGAAATTCGAATACAAATGGCAGTGGGCCTATCGGGAGCGCTTCGAAAAGGCTGGAATCACCGCGCTGCTGGGCAGCGGCTTTGATCCGGGCGTGACGGGCGTATTCAGCGCCTATGCGCTCAAGCATCACTTTGATGAGATCAATTACATTGATATCCTGGACTGCAATGCTGGTGATCATGGCTATCCGTTTGCTACGAACTTCAATCCGGAGATCAATATCCGTGAGGTTTCGGCTAAGGGGAGCTACTGGGAAAATGGTAAATGGATCGAGACGGAGCCTATGGAGATCAAACGTGTCTACAATTTCCCGGAGGTAGGGGAAAAGGACATGTATCTGCTGCATCATGAAGAACTGGAGTCACTGGGGCTCAATATGCCGGGCATCCGGCGCATCCGTTTCTTCATGACCTTTGGACAGAGCTATCTCACGCATCTGAAGTGCCTGGAAAACGTGGGCATGACTTCGATTGAACCCATCGATTTTGAGGGAAAGAAAATCGTGCCGCTGCAGTTCCTGAAGGCAGTATTGCCGGATCCGGCCAGCCTTGGTCCGCGGACGAAGGGCAAGACAAACATCGGCTGTATCTTCCAGGGGAAAAAGGACGGCAAGGATAAGACTTATTATATCTACAATGTCTGCGATCATGAGGAATGCTACAAGGAGGTTGGTTCGCAGGCTGTTTCCTATACGACGGGCGTTCCGGCTATGATTGGCGCGATGCTGGTTATGACGGGAAAATGGAACAAGCCGGGTGTGCATAACATCGAGGAATTTGATCCGGATCCGTTCATGGAGGCACTGAATCGCTGGGGCCTGCCCTGGCAGGAGAGCTTCACACCGGAGCTCGTAGACTGATGCTGCGCACGGACGGCCTGGAGCCGGTGTGGCAGGCTGTACCGACGCCTGCCTATGTGGTCGACGAGTCGCTGCTGCGCAGGAATCTCACAATACTGGCTGATCTGCAGCGGGAGACCGGCTGCCATGTATTGCTGGCTCAAAAGGCCTTTTCCATGTATCATTTTTACCCGCTCATCGGCAGCTACCTGTCCGGTGCTACGGCCAGCGGTCTCTATGAGGCCCGGTTGGCTCACGAGGAGATGCCCGGGCGGGAAAACCATATTTTTTCTCCCGCGTATCGGGCGGAGGAATTCCCGGAAATTCTGCGGATCTGCGATCATATCGTGTTTAATTCCTTTGCACAATGGAAGCGGTTTGGGCCCGCGGCGCTGGCGGCAGGACGTGAATGCGGCCTGCGCATCAATCCGGAGCATTCTACGCAGGAGCATGCGATCTATGATCCCTGCTCACCGGATTCCCGGCTGGGCATCCGGCTGTCTGAATTCGAGCCGGAACAACTGGAAGGCATCAGCGGACTGCATTTCCATACGCTCTGTGAGCAGGATGCTGATGCGTTGGCGGAAACGCTGGCGGCGGTAGAGGAAAAGTTCGGCGGCTATCTGCCAAAGCTGAAATGGATCAATTTCGGCGGGGGACACCATATCACGCGGGAGGGCTATGATCTGGAGCTGCTGAAACGCTGCATCCGGCGCATGCAGGAGCGCTACGGACTTATGGTGTACATCGAGCCGGGCGAGGCCGTGGCGCTGCAGACGGGCTTTCTGGTGGCAACGGTGCTGGAAATCCTGTCGCGGGATCCGGCTATTGCCATCCTGGATACCTCGGCAGCCTGTCACATGCCGGATGTCATTGAGATGCCCTACCGGCCACCGGTCATCGGGGCGGGGGAAGCCGGGGAGAAGGCCTGCACCTATCGTCTGGCCGGGCCGACCTGCCTGGCCGGGGACACCATTGGCACCTACTCCTTTGCGCAGTCTCTGCAGGTAGGGGATCGGGTCGTCTTTGGCGATATGGCAATCTATTCCATGGTGAAGAACAATACCTTCAATGGTATGGCTCTGCCATCCATTGTGGCCGTGGACGCTCAGCATAACTGGGAGGTTGTGCGCCAGTTCGGGTATGATGATTTTAAGATGCGGCTTTGAGGCCGAAAAAAGCACTTGTCAGCTTTTGTACTGACAAGTGCTTTTTTTATGGGAATAGGGCCTATTCTGCCTGCTGCAGTGACGGATGTTCTTCAATCTGCTGCAATACGAACTCCCGCAGCAGATTCAGATGCATGTGCATCTCGTAGCTGGCATTGCTGACATTTCCGTTCAGGATTGCCTGCGCGATGCGGCGATGATAGAAAATTGTATTGTTTTCGCGCTGGCGGTCAAGGGTGATTGCTATGTTACGCGAGACGGAGGAATTCAGTATGCAGTACAGGTGGGAAATGACCTGATTGCCGCTGGCCTCGGCAATGAGTTCATGGAAGCGGGCATCGGCCTCGGCATAAGGTTTTCCGGCCCGGATGCACGCCTCCATGTGCGCAGTCTGTTCCTGGATGGCCTTTTTCTGCCGGTGGCTTGCGTTGGCCGCGGCCAGCATTGCGGTGTGTGGCTCGAGCAGCAGGCGCACATCAAGCATATCCAGTGCCAGCCGGTGATCGTCATAGATGAATTTGAGGCCTAACGGATCCTCAGGGATGCCCGTATGGTTCGATATGAAAGTGCCGGAGCCCTGGCGGATTTCGAGGATATTGCGGGCTGCCAGCCGTTTGAAGGCCTCTCGCAATGTGCTGCGGCTCACTGCGAGACGGGAGAGGAAATCGGCCTCGGTCGGCAGGCGGTCTCCAGGCTGCAGCTTATTTTCAATGATGAACTGTGTGATTTTATCGGAGGTTTGTTCTACCAGAGTAAGATTGCGTTTTTCCGTCATGGGAAGCATCCTTTCTGCGTGCGGGTAAAGAAAATCCAAAAAGCAAACCTGCTTGGCATTTCTTCATGTTTTTTTTATTATATCCTTTTTTGGAGGATGGGTAAATGAGGAAATGGAATTTTCAGTCTAAATAAGGATAAACGTATGATGAATAAATAGGGAAATTTTAGGTTCTTGAGGAAAAAGAAAACGATCGTGCAAAATGACCGAAATATCGTTCTGAAAGACTGTTCTGAAAAGCAGCGAATAGGGAAATGAAAAAATTCTTCATACCATTTATTTATGCGTTTTATCCATCTCGTTTATGGTTGCTGACTGTGACGGCAAACACTTGTCAGACGGGGGCTTTTCCTACTTTTGCACCGGAAAGGACAGCTCGTGGATGGTTTATGGCTCTATAAACAGAGACTATATATAGGCAATCTGCCAAGATTGACATTTCTGACAGTTCACAATACAATTATTAATAATAAATTCATCTGATGAATTAACGGCAGGAGGGCTTAAAATATGGAAAGAGTATGCCGGAATTGGGCAGAAGAAGCCTTTGATGATACACTTGTACAGGAGACCTATTGGGAAGAGTTTGTACGCAATGCCACAGCGGCTTCGGCGGAAATCCATCGCGTAAGGGATTATGCCGCAGCCGGGGAAATCGTGCTGACACTGTGTCGTGAGCTGCAGGCCCGAAAAATCGTTGCTGTTGGCGCGCAGGAGTCTGCAGCAGTGGCGGCGGTATACACGGCGCTGGAGACGGCGGGCTGTGAAGTCTATACGGATAAATTCGCGATTGCGGAACAGGCACCGACGGCGGATGTTGGCATATCGACCGCGGAGTTTGGCGTCGGAGAGACAGGCAGTGTCTGCATTGACGCGTATTCCTATGAAGCGCGGGTGGTCGGCATGCTGCCGCCGGTGCATATCGTATTTTTGCCGGCCTGGGCTATGGTGCGGGATGTCACCACGGCGTTCCAGGTGATTTCGCGGGTGTTTCAGCGCGGCTATGCAGGCTTCATCACGGGGCCAAGCCGGACCGCTGA
The DNA here is from genome assembly GCA_964520975.1 of uncultured Selenomonadaceae bacterium. Taxonomy (GTDB): domain Bacteria; phylum Bacillota; class Negativicutes; order Selenomonadales; family Selenomonadaceae; genus CAZFPA01. The sequence goes on from CAZFPA010000010.1 coordinate 37,265, forward strand.
TATTGAGCGCGTGCTGACACTGGGCTGTCATGGTCCGTCGCGCTTCATCATCATCGCTGTCGAGGAACGCTGCAAGGGAGGGGAATCCTGATGCCGGAGACTGTCAATCATCGTAACATCAAAAAGGAAATCCAGGAGAAGCTGCAGGACGGAATCATGCGGGATGCGTTGTCGCGTTTTGCCGATCAGTATCCCGACGCGCGGCTCCACGCCTATGAGAATGTCGAGAGCATTGAGGAGCTCCGCGATTCCCTGAGCCAGATGAAAAAGGAGACCGTCGCGCATATCGAAGAGGTAGCGGATCAGTTTGAGCAGCAGGCACGGGCTCGCGGCGTTGAATTTTATCGGGCAGCGGATGGCGACGATCTCAAGCGCTTTCTGCTGCAGATCTGTCGGGAGAACGATGTGCACCGCATCGTGAAATCGAAGTCCATGGCGACGGAGGAGATCCATCTGAACAAGACCCTGGAGGAAAATGGCCTGCATGTAAGAGAAACCGACCTGGGGGAATGGATGCTTTCTGTAGCAGGCCAGCGTCCGTCGCACATGGTCCTGCCGGCAATCCATCTGGATCGGCACCAGTGTGCGAAGTTCTTTTCCGATGAGCTGCAGCGTGAAATTCCCAGCGATATTTCCTACATGATACAGACAGCCCGTCAGGTGCTGCGTGAGGAATTCCTGTCCGCCGATATGGGCATTACCGGAGCTAATTTCGGCATTGCGGAAAACGGAGCCATCGGGCTGGTGACAAATGAGGGGAATGCGCGGCTCGTTACGACCTTGCCGCGTATCCATGTGGTGATTCTCGGCTATGAGAAGCTCGTGCCGAAGATCACGGATGCCGCCAAGATTTTGCGGCTGCTGCCGCGCAATGGTACCTGTCAGCGCATGACGAGCTATATGACGATGGTGGACGGTCCTACACCGGTCATTCACAAAAAAGACGGTGCATATGTCGAGGAAATGCGCAAGGTATATTATATCCTGCTGGATAATGGGCGCCTGAAGGCCGCGCATCATCCGCGGCTGAAGTCCGTATACCAGTGCGTGCGCTGTGCGTCCTGCCTGAATGTCTGCCCGATCTGGACGCTGGTGGGCGGCCATGTCTATGGGCATGTCTACTCCGGCGGCATCGGTGCAATCCTTACGGGTATCCTGGGCGGCGGTATGGATAATTTTTCTAAATTCAGTGACTTGTGCATCGGCTGCCGTAAGTGTACGACCATCTGTCCGGGGAAGATTCCTATTCCGGATCTCATCCAGGAGCTTCGTGAAAGCTATACGGCAGAGCATGGTCTTTCCCTGCCGGACCGGGCGGTATTCCAGAATATCCTGGCGAATCGCAAGGTGTTCCATACCCTGCTGCGCATTGCCTCAGCCGCGCAGAAGCCCGTGGCATCGGGAGGCTTCATCCGCCATCTGCCGCTCTTCTTTGCGGGGATGACAAAGGGGAGAAGCCTGCCGGCCATTGCGGAGCGGCCGCTGCGGGATCGTACTGCGGAACTCCTGGCGGGCAATCCTGCGCAGCCGATACAGAAAGCCGCTTTCTTCAGTGGCTGCAACATTGACTTCATCTTTCCTGACACGGGCAGCTCCGTATTTCGGGTGCTGCAGGATCTTTCCATTGAGGTCTGCTATCCGCAGGCGCAAAGCTGTTGCGGCAAGCCGGTTCTCGGTATGGGAGACAGGGAGACCGCCAAAAAGATGGCGAAGCAGAATATCGAGGCCTTTGCGGCCAGCGGAGCGGACATCATTGTCTGTGCCTGTCCGACCTGTGCGGAAATGCTGCAGGAAACTTATCCGGAGCTCTTGGCGGATGAGCCGGAATGGCAGGCCAGGGCCCGGGACTTTGCGGGCCGGGTGCGGGAATTTACGAGTCTCGCGGCGGCTGCCTATCGGGCGGCCGGGCGTCTGCAGCCGCAGCAGGGTGGTCCACGGGTGACCTATCATGATTCCTGTCATTTGAAACGCGGTCTCGGCATCGCTGATGAACCGCGGGCACTCTTGCAGGCCGCGGGCTGTACGCTGGTGGAGATGAAGGATAGCGATAAATGCTGTGGAATGGCGGGAGCCTTTGGTGTGAAATACAGTGAGATCTCGCTGCCTATGCTGCAGGAAAAACTGGAGCATATTGCCGCTGCACAGGCCGATATAGTAGCGGCGGCCTGTCCTGCCTGCATGATGCAGCTGCGCGGCGGCATGGATCAGAGCACGGAGGGCATTCCTGTCCGCCATGTTGCTGACATCCTGGCGGAGCATCTGCCGCCGCGGCCGCAGAACGTCTGACTGTCCTGCGTGCCGTATTGAAATACGTTGTTTTGGGGAGCCGTTCTGTATCTGCTGGATAGCCGATGCGGAGCGGCTTTGTTTTTTGGCTGGCCGGCGTGTAAAAGGATGATGGAAACCACATTCTATGCTATAATAAAAGTATTATGATGCCGGATTATCGGGCTTAATTTCATGAAATGCGTGGCGGTCAGAAGAGCCGCCGCTTTACGGAAACGTCAAGATGCTGGTTTGCCTTTGCAAAACCTTGAACAATGACGTTATAAGGAGCTACTGGGGATTATGGATAATGTATATGGAGAAGTTGCAGCTTTTTATGCTAAAAATACCGATGCAGAAGATAGTATGCCGCGTGAACTGATTGAAAAATACCTGCGCAAATGTGCGTGGAGCGGAACCGCCGATAAGGAACTCAAGGCCATCTGGCAGGTTTTGGTCTGTGTTTTGACCTATCTGGATGAAAATGAGATATTTTCGCTGGAGTTTTTGAATATATACGACTATCAGGAAATGCTGTATGACGGGAAATATCAGCCCCGGAAAGAGCTCATTACCGAGGAGGCGGTGAAGGGGTTCTTTGCCTACCTGCGGCCCTTTTACAGCTATCTGCAGGCTAATGGCTATGGGGACTATATCGAGGTGCTCGAACGGGCGCAGGCCTCTTTTTACGATGAGGGGGAGTTCGTCGGACCGGAAACGGATGGTCACGATGAGTTCTATCGGGACCTGGTGCATCTTGACAACCTGTCCTTTGAGGATGCCGAGCGACTGAACGGCATGCTGGAAAAGCTGCTGAATCATGTGGGGGAATATTATCGCCAGCCGGAATTCGTGACAGATCTGACACGGGCGCTCACGCTGTACAGCGGGCCGTTTGAGATCAGCGATGAGGATACCAAGGAAAATGAGGAATTCTGGTTTTCCTTTTGGGATTATTTCTTTTTTGATTATCATCTGCTGCGGACGGATCTGACGCCGCTGCAGTATTATTTCGAGCAGGAAAAGGATAAGCTGCAGGCGAGTGAGCGCTATATCCTGCGGGACCTGCTGAAAGCAAAGTTCACGGTGTTTTCCATTGATTTTGCTGAGGATGAGTTCGTGCAGTGCACGAATCTTTTTACGGGTGAGAAGATTGACCTTCCCATTCCGGATTATGGCATGACGGATTACAGCAGGATGCTGCTCTTTGGGCATCTGCATCTGCATGGGGTCATGATGCTGAACTATATCACCTCGGTGTCGGCCAGCGAGAAGCTGCGCAAGCGCATCAAGGAAGAGGTGCTTCGGCAGTATGAAATCTTCCGCTGTCAGGAACCGAATGCAGGACTCGGTGATTTTTTCCGCCGGCATGCTGCCGCGGTGCGTCATACCATCAATATCCTTGCCAGCTATGCCCAGCTCAAGGTCGTTTCCGCACGGCCGCAGCGGGCTGTGGTGGAGCGGCATGCCTGCCGCCTTGCACCGGCGGACAAGGAAGCTTTTTTGAAAGCCGCGCGTATTCTTGGCATCAGCCTTTACAGCCAGAAGCTTGCGCTGTGGCTGTATGAGGATGCGCTGTCCCTGCCGGAGCTGGTCGATTACAGCACGCAGCCGGCGGAAATCCTCACGGCCGTATTCATCCTGTTCATGAATGTCAATGGTATGGAATTCATGGACCCGGCCGCCATCATGAAAAATCTGGGGGCGGATGAAGAGACGACCTTCAAGCTGGTGGAAATTATCTATGAAGGCGTTGGCTGCGATCCCTTCGATCCGCGTTACCTGGCGGAGGAAGGCTTTGTACAGGGACTCTATACAGTATAAGGGAGGCGATGGAGCATGCAGTGCAGTCGTTGCGGGCATACGTTGGATGCCGAGGGAAATTGTGCCTTTTGCGGAGCTCATGAGGAGCCGCAGGTACGGGTAATGTCCAAGGAGGAAAAAACAGAATATCAGGGTGTGACCATAGATGAAACGGAAGCGTCCGAGGAGCCGCGTCCGCGAAAGGAGCCGGCCTGGAATCCGCAGGGTATCTTTGTGAAGAGCAGTCCCTTTGGCGGGAACTGGGCCTCCAAGGCAGCCCTGGTGCTGCTCATTGCTGCGGTTGCGGCTTTTGTGGTATTTATTGCGCTGCCGGTAGCTGTTGTCGGCCTGCTGATCGGAGCTGTCGTCTGGCTGCTGCTGAGTTTTTTGCGGGGCTGAAGGGGCAGAAGTCGCCTGCTTTACACGGGTGTTAATACTTTCTTAATGTTTTTGTCAGCAACCTTTCATTTTCATATGGTTTAGTAGGGCAGGTGGTATTTACCACCTGCTTTTATTTTTGGAAAAAGGAGGGATAAAAATGATGCAGTTTTTTATGCCGGCCGGTCCGCGGCGGTTTCAGCTCCTGGATGCAGCTGTATTGTTCCTGCTCTTTGTATTTTTTTATAGCATTCTGAAGTTGGGCGCTGGGATGGTGGTGCCGTTTTCGGCCGCGAACCAGCCGGTCGTTGATCTTGCTCCATCCGCCCTGCCGTATTATGCCGGTCGGTCGCTGCTGCGCATGTTCCTGGCCTTTGGTGCTTCACTGCTCTTTACTGTGGTCTATGCCTATCTGGCTGCCCGTAATTCTGTTGCCCGGGCAATCCTCATTCCCCTGCTGGATATTTTGCAGTCCATTCCGGTGCTGGGCTTTCTTTCCGCGACAATCCTGGCTTTCATGGCACTTTTTCCGGGAAATCTGTTCGGGGTGGAGTGCGCTTCTATTTTGGCAATTTTTACAGGACAGGCCTGGAATATGACTTTCAGCCTTTATCATTCGCTCATGACAATTCCCCGGGATCTGCAGGAGGCCGCGGATATGCTGCACCTGAACTGGTGGCAGCGTCTGCGCCATCTGGAGCTGCCGGCGGCAGCCATCGGCCTCATTTGGAATGGCATGATGTCCTTTGGCGGTGGCTGGTTCTTCCTGGCAGCCAGCGAAGCCATAACCGTGCTGAATGTCGATGTGCATCTGCCGGGCGTAGGCTCCTACCTGGCCGCTGCAGTAGATGCGGGCGACATGACAGCTGTTCTCTATGCCATGGGGACAATGCTGCTGATGATTGTCCTGGTGGATCAGTTTTTTTGGAAGCCGCTGACGGTTTGGGGACAGCGCTTTAAATTGGAAAATTCGGCGGATCCGAATCCGCCGGAATCCTTTGTATTCAATATGATGCAGCGTTCACAGCTGCTGGCATGGGGCGAGGAACATATTTTGACGCCGGCTGGCCGTTGCCTGGATGGCTGCATGGACAGACTGGCCCGTCGTACAGAAAAGGCCGCGGCGTCCCTGCGCCAATCCTGCCGGGGACCGGCCTGGTATTGGAGCAGCTATGGACTGCTGGCTCTTATGGCATTTTATCTGCTGTACCAGCCGGCGCAGGAAGCCCTGCAGATGCTTTATACGATGGGCGCCAGCGAGATCCTCCAGGTACTGCTGCTGGGTCTGTATACTTTTTTGCGGGTGCTGGCCGCACTTCTCCTGGCGCTTCTTTGGACACTGCCCGTGGGCGTATGGATTGGGCTTCGGCCGCGGCTCTCATCTCGGCTGCAGCCGCTGATACAAATCATGGCCTCGTTTCCAGCCAATATGATTTTCCCGTTTTTCACCGTATTATTCGTGCGCTGGCAGGTGGACATTGAATATGGGTCGGTGCTCTTCATGCTGTTGGGGACCCAATGGTATATCCTGTTCAATGTGATTGCGGGGGCATCCGGAATTCCCAATGATATGCAGGAGGCTGGAAAAATCTTTAAAATAGAGGGCTGGACTCGTTGGAAGCGCATCATTCTGCCCGCGGTGTTTCCACAGCTGGTCAATGGGCTCATGACGGCAGCGGGCGGCGCCTGGAATGCCAGTATCGTATCCGAACTGGTGAGCTGGCGGGATACTGACCTGGCGGCCAGCGGCCTTGGCGCCTATATCAGCCAGGCGACTGCGTCCGGGGATTGGCCCAGGATTGTGGTGGGCATACTCGTCATGTGCATTTTTGTGACAGGCATCAATCGCCTTGTCTGGGGCCCTCTCTGCCGGCTGGCGGAGACAAAATACCATTTAGAATAGGGGGCGGCGTATATGAGCAAAACTTTATTGGAACTTCAGACTGTCGGTCGGTCCTTTATCGCAAAGGACCGTAAGGATACTGTAATCCTGGAAGATATCAATCTCCGGGTGCAGGAAGGGGAATTCCTGGCAATCCTGGGCCCTTCCGGCTCTGGGAAATCCACGCTGCTGCGCATCATTGCAGGACTGCTACCGGCTACGAAGGGCAGGGTCAGCTATCTTGGGAGAGAGATTGCGGGCATCAATCCTGGTGTAGGTATGGTATTTCAGTCCTTTGCGCTTTTTCCCTGGCTTACGGTACTGGAAAATGTGCTGATGGGGCTGCAGGATAGTCCGCTCAGCCATGATGAAAAGCAAAAGAAGGCCATGTGGGTCATCGATATCGTTGGTTTGGACGGTTTTGAAAATGCGTATCCCAAGGAGCTTTCCGGCGGCATGCGGCAGCGTGTCGGCATTGGCCGTGCACTGGTGGGGGAGCCGGACATTCTGCTCATGGATGAGGCGTTTTCAGCCTTGGATGTGCTTACGGCTGAGAACCTGCGCCGTGACCTGCTGGAGCTGTGGCTGGAGAAAAAAATACCGACCAAGGCCATCATATTGGTTACGCATGGTATCGAAGAGGCCGTCTATATGGCGGATCGGGCTGTCATCCTGTCCACGCGTCCGGCTACGATCATCCAGAATATCAGCATACCGCTGCCGCGCTGGCGGGATAAGAAATCGGCGGAATTCCTGGCCTATGTAGATCAGATCTACTCTTTTATGACGAAGGGCCGGGACGCAGCGGCTCCGGCACCTGCGCCGGAACCGGCGAATGCGCTGCTGCCTGCGGTATCGGCAGGTGCGCTTACCGGTTTTTTGGAGCTGTTGGAGGATCTGCAGGAAAAAACCGATCTCTACAAGCTCGCGGAGCGGTTCATGATGGATATCGAGGACTTCTTTCCGCTCATTGAAGGCGCAAATCTGCTGGGCTTTACACAGGTCACGGACGGCGACATTGAACTGACAGAGGCTGGGCGGCGTTTTGCGGAAATGGCGCTGCTGGACCGTAAGGAACTCTTTCGGGAACAATTGCTGCGGCAGGTGCCGTTGGTCGGGCGCATTGCCGGGTTCCTTCGCGCTAAGGCCAATCGCCGTTTGCCGAAGGATTTTTTCCTGAATCTTTTGGAGCAATCCATGGAACCTGATAAGGCAACGGCTCAGCTTGACCTGCTCATTGGCTGGATGCGCTACGCGGAGCTCATTGATTATGATGATGATACCGAACTGCTGCGGCTGGAAGAAAATTTTTGATAACTTTACAAAATTCGATTGACAAATTTAAAATCTCGCGTTATGATGTAACCATCAAGTTTACAACTTAACATTTTAAATCATGGATTGGGAAATAGTAGCGGTATTGTATTCTGTTCAGCGAGCTGATGACCGGGAGACCGGAGGTGTGATGATCAGCCAGAAGGGTATAGTGAATGGTCCCATGAGAGTCCACCCAAAGTCCGTTTGGATGAGTAGGCTGGAACGGCTGCCGCCGTTAGCTGGCTAGAGTATCGGAGCAATCCCGTACTTGAAAAGAGAAGTTTGTTTTACCGGGTGGCATAGCGAATCCATTTCGTCCCGTAAGGGGTGAGATGGATTTTTTTATGGTTCGGCAGCAGGCTTGAAGCAGGGTGGCACAGCGAAACCATTTCGCCCCAGTACAGATTAAGGTCTGTATGGGGTGGAATGGTTTATTTTTTTTACAGAAAAGGAGCGAAAAATCATGTTGAAAAAGTATATTGAGGTTCTTATGGCAGGGCAGGATCTGAGTCAGCAGGAGGCTGGAGACGCGATGGAGGTCATCCTGAGCGGGCAGGCTGTGGAAACACAGCTGGCAGCCTTCTTAACGGCACTCAAGGTCAAGGGCGAGACGGCGGGGGAAATCGCGGGGTTTGCCAAGACTCTCATCGCGCATGCGGATCATGTGCCGCATAAGAAACCGGTGCTTTGCAATTGCGGCACCGGCGGCGATGCCAAGAATACCTTCAACATTTCTACTACATCGGCCTTTGTATTGGCTGCTGGCGGCGTGCAGGTGGCCAAGCACGGCAATCGCAGTGCCTCGAGCCGGAGCGGTGCTGCGGATGTGCTTGAGGCCCTGGGGGTCAATGTGAATCTGCCCGCTGGCAGCGTGGGACAGGAAATCGACTCCATCGGGCTGGGTTTCTTATTTGCTCCGGCGCTGAACAAGGCCATGAAATATGTCGCGAAGACCCGGCGGGAACTGGGGTATCGCACAGTATTCAACATGCTTGGCCCTATCATCAATCCGGCAGGGCTCGATTATCAGTGTGTAGGCATCTATGATGGCGAGCTTACCCATAAATTCGCGGAGGTACTGCGGGCTGTCGGCGTGAAGCATGCGCTGGTATTCCATAGTGAGGATGGCATGGATGAGATTTCCACCTTTGCCAGCAGCAAGGTCAGCGAGCTCAAGGACGGGAACATCATTGACTATGAAATCAATCCGCAGACCTATGGCTTCGTGGCAAAGGGAAGTGTAGCGGATTATCGGGGCGGAGAGCCGGCTGATAATGCGCGGATTACTTTGGATATACTCGAAGGACGCGAAAAAGGTGCCAAGCGCGATATTGTACTGCTCAACGCGGCAGCGGCTTTCTATGCGGCGGACCGGACAGCTTCCATTGCCGAGGGACTGGAGCTGGCAGCACAGATGCTTGACTCTGGCAAGGCAGCCGCCAAGCTGCAGGAGCTTATCGATATCAGCAATGAACTGGAGCAGGCTGTATGAAGGTCAAGATCTGCGGGCTGGGGACCGTGGAGGCTGCACAGACAGCGGCCTCAGCCGGGGCGGATTTTCTGGGCTTTATTTTCTGGCCCCGGAGCCGCCGGGCTATTGAGCCCGAGGCGGCGGCAGCTATCTGCCAGACCGTGAAGGGCGCGGCCCGGGTCGGTGTGTTTGTAGATGAAAGGCCGGCGGAAATCCAGCGGATTGCCCGGCTCTGCCGACTCGATTATGTACAACTGCACGGTCATGAGGATGCGGCGTTTGCCGCAAGCCTGCAGTTGCCGGTAATCAAGGCCTTTCGCTGGGGCGATGATTTTTCTCCGGAGGCGGCGAATGCTTTTCCGGCGGAGATCATCCTGCTGGACAGCTTTGCCAGGGGAATGCCGGGAGGGACGGGGCAGACCTTTGCCTGGCAGCAGGCCGCAGCCGCCGCGAAGCAGGTCAAAAAACCGCTGCTGGTGGCCGGTGGAATCAATCAGGAAAATGTCGGGCTTGCGCAGCAGATCTTTCAGCCCTTTGGCGTGGATGTTTCCGGCAGCCTGGAAGAAAATGGCGAAAAATCCCTGGAAAAGATCAGGGAATTCATGACAGTGATAAGGCGGGGAAATGAATATGAGAGACATACTGGCAGAAATAGTACAAGATAAAAAAGAAATTGTGGCCGCGGCTAAGCGTCGCCTGCCGCTGCGGGCGGTAAAAGAACGCCTGCAGCCCGGGGCATTTTCAATGGCGCATCGGTTTCGCCGGGAGGACTGGAGCCTTATTGCTGAATGCAAACTGCAGTCACCGGCAAAGGGGCGCCTGTGTCGGAGCCATTCTGTAGAAGAGCTGGCACGCATCTATGCAGCGAATGGTGCGAGCATGCTCTCTGTACATACGGACCCGCATTTCCTCGGTTCGAATGAGGATTTTCAGCGGGTGCGGGCGCTCGTGGAACTGCCGCTGCTGCGGAAGGATTTCGTCATCGATGCGTATCAGCTCTATGAGGCGCGTTTGCTCGGAGCCGATGCGGTGCTCCTCATCGCACGGATTCTTTCACCGCAGCAGCTTAAGGAATATGTCTATACAGCCTGGGAGCTTGGCATGGATGCGCTGGTAGAGGTTCATGATGAGGCGGATATGAAGAGTGCGCTGCAGACACCGGCGGAATTCATCGGTATCAACAATCGCAATCTGAAGACCTTTACCACTTCCATTGAAAATACACTGGAGCTGTTGCCCTGTGCGGACCGGGAACGTACATTGATCAGCGAAAGCGGCGTCTTTACGCTGAAGGATGCGCAGCGTCTGCAGGCAGCCGGCTGTGATGGTATCCTGGTCGGTGAAGGGCTGGTACGGGCTGAGGATATTGCCGCCAAAACGAGAGAGTTTTCCGGATTGCAAAAATCCGTAGATAAGAGTGCCTGAATTTTAAAATATAGGGAGGAACAGAGGATGACAAAGACAGGGAGATTTGGTAAATACGGCGGACAGTATGTGCCGGAAATCGTTATGCCGGCCTTGAATGAGCTGGAAGCCGCTTATAAAAAATATAAAGAGGATCCGGATTTTCAAAAGGAGTTCCGGTTTTATCTGCAGGAATATGCCGGTCGGCCGACGCGGCTCTATTATGCGGAGAAGCTCAGCAAATATTACGGCAAGGCAAAAATATTTCTGAAGCGTGAGGATCTGCTGCATACTGGCGCGCACAAGATCAACAATGCGCTGGGGCAGGCACTGCTGGCCAAGCGTATGGGAAAAAAGCGGATTGTGGCTGAAACCGGCGCCGGGCAGCACGGTGTAGCCTCGGCCACGGTAGCTGCTCTTTTCGGCATGGAATGCCATGTATTCATGGGTAAAGTGGACATGGAACGCCAGAAGCTCAACGTATTCCGCATGAAGCTCCTGGGGGCCAAGGTCATTCCGGTATCGAGCGGAACCGGCACACTGAAGGACGCGACGAGTGAAGCTATCCGCTACTGGGCTACGAATATTACCGATACGCACTATATTATCGGCTCGGCTGTGGGCCCGCACCCCTATCCGACCATTGTGCGCGATTTCCAGAAGGTCATTGGTGAGGAAATCCGTGCGCAGGTCAGGGAAAAGCTGGGGGGGCTGCCGAATTATCTTGTCGCCTGTGTGGGCGGCGGCAGCAATGCCATTGGAACCTTCTATGACTTCCGTAACGATGCCTCGGTGAAGAAATTCGGGGTGGAAGCCGGTGGCCGTGGAGACGCACCGGTCGATAATGCCAAGACGTTGAGTGGTGCTGGTGAGCCGGGTATCCTGCATGGCGCTTACAGCTATCTGCTGCAGGACCCGGACGGTCAGGTGGTCGAGGCCTATTCTATATCTGCCGGGCTCGATTATCCGGGGGTAGGTCCGGAGCACTCCTATTTCAAAGATGCCGGTATTGTAAACTACGTATCGGTCAATGACCAGGAGGCGCTGGCAGCCTTCCAGCGGCTGTCTGAAATCGAGGGCATCATTCCAGCGATGGAGAGCTCACATGCGCTGGCCTATCTGGAAAAGCTGCTGCCAACGACCAGGCCGGAGGAAAGCGTTGTGGTCTGCCTGTCCGGGCGCGGTGATAAGGATGTAGCCATGGTAGCAAAGGTATTAGGGGAGGATGTTGAATGATGACACGTTTGGAAAAAGTGATGGCGGAACTCAGCGCCACCGGGAAAAAGGGCATTTTTATCTATATCACAGCGGGAGCGCCGGACGTGGAGACTACCCTGGCAGCGGTCAGGCAGGCGGAAAAGGCTGGGGCCAATGTCATTGAACTGGGCCTGCCTTTTTCGGACCCGATGGCGGACGGGCCGGTCATTCAGACGGCATCGGTAATGGCCCTCCGGGCAGGCATGACGATGAAAAAGGAATTGGAAATCGTGCGGGAAATCCGTAAATTTTCGCAGATTCCACTCATCGGCATGGGCTACATCAACAATATGCTGCACTATGGCTTCGAAGCCTTTGTGCAGGACTTCAAGGCCGCGGGCATGGATGGTGTGATCATCCCGGACGTTCCCCATGAAGAATCAGCGGATATGCGCCGCATCTGTAAGGATAATGAATTCCACCTGGCGGAATTCATCACGCCGGGCACAACGGAAGCACGCATGAAGGATACCTGCCGTGATGCGGATGGCTTCATTTACTGTGTGTCAAATAACGGTGTAACTGGTGTCAAAGAGATTGATTACAGTGCAATTGGCCGTGTGTGCAGCACTGCCCGGCACTATACCAAGACGCCGCTGGCCGTTGGCTTCGGTATCGGTTCGCCAGAGGCGGCCGTGGCAGCAGCGGCGCACGCTGACGCAGTCATTGTCGGCAGTGCCGTAGTAAAACGTCTGTTGGAGAATAAAATGGAAGAAGCGATGCAGCTCATCGCCGCCATGCGAAAGGCGCTGGATGCAAAATACGCTTCCTGATATTGTGACCGGAGCGGCAGGAATGCTATGCTTTTCCATCAGACCTTTGTGATGAAAACGGCCCCCGTCAGCTGGATGCAGTCTGGCTGACGGGGGCCGTTCGTTGTGGTTTTTTAAACCATATCTGCGGAATCGAATCTATCTCCCTGGATGGAAATGATTGCTTCCATCGGGATGATGGTTCCATCGGTGAGGAGCAGGCGTCGTTCGTATTGCTGGAATTTTTTCACGCAGCCGGTGGTTGTCTTATAAGCGCCGCCGGTTTTTTTGCTGTCGGGAATGAAGTAGGTAATCGTGACCTGTGGCTGCTCGGTAATATGCTCCAGGATAAACCGCAGTTTTTCGTTGAGCGTCATCTTCATGGTATCGTCCAGGTCCAGCTCTTCTTCCGTGAGGCGTGCGGCTTCTTTTACTGCAGCGTCGTAGCCTGTGAGGGCGGCAAAAGGAGAAAACTGAGCGGCCCGTGCCGCCAGTGGCATGCGTGGATGTTTTCTCGATGTTGGGTGAGGAAGCTGCAGAATATCATCATAGGGTGTGTTCATGCCTTATGGCCTCCAATCTGTCCGTTCCTGGCAATGGCTGTAGCCCCTTCCTGGAGATCACTGGCCTTTAGAATGGCATTTTTGCCATATTTCTTTTTGATGGCCAGCAGGGCCTCTTGCCGTTTCCTTTCGCGTTGCTGCTCCTGTTCTGCTGCTTCTTTTTCCCGCGACAGGCGTTCGCTGTCGGCGAAAAGGTCCAGCTGATCAGCGACAGGGGCTTTTGTGAGGGTGCGCTCCTCTACAATGCGGTTGGCTGTGACATTGATTCTTCGGACAGATAAATCGGGATTCAGAATCCTGTCGCAGAGCTCCATCACGGCGGTGGTAATCTGTTTGGCCGAAAGGGTCGGTTTCGGTAAATGGACGGTTCCATGCGCGTGTTTGGGGAGTTTGCGGCCATAGCGGTCGGTGGTGGTTTCGCCGTGATAGGCCTGCGGGCCGTGCGACAGGTTCTCTATATCATAGCCGACGGTCAGCACCAGCTGATCGGTGACAAGTCCCTTATCGAGCAGCTCCAACGCCAGCTGTTCTGTCATTTCCCGGATGACCATGCGGGCCTTGGAAAAGGGGTAGGGGCACTGCAGCACCTGGCCGGACCCCAGGCTGTTCGTGCTGGGCTTATAGGCTTTGATTGCAGCCATTGTACAGGGCTCCCATCCCCAGGCATGGTCGATAAGGAGTTCGGCATTCACGCCAAACAGCTTGTAGAGCAGCTCCTCGCTATCGTATGCGCCGTTTTGGCTGACGGAGCAGCGGGCAATATCACCCATCGTGAAGAGGCCATGCTCCTCGAGCTTCTTCGCATAGCCTTTGCCAACCCGCCAGAAATCCGTAAGCGGGCGGTGGCTCCAGAGATTGCGGCGATAACTCATTTCATCAAGACAGGCAATGCGGACACCATTTTCGTCAGCATCTACGTGCTTGGCCTGGATATCCATGGCGATTTTAGCGAGATAGAGATTCGTTCCGATTCCCGCAGTAGCTGTGATACCGGTTGCCTGAAGCACATCGAGGATGATCTTTCGGGCAAGCGCTTCGGGAGAAAGCTTATAGGTATGCAGATAGGGTGCAACATCCATCAGAACCTCATCAATGGAGTAGATATGGATGTCCTCTGGGGCAATGTACTTCAGATAGATCTGGTATATCCTGGTGCTGTATTCCATGTAGAGGGCCATGCGCGGCGGTGCTGTGATGTAGTCGATTGCCAGGGCGGCGGATTTTGCCAGCTCCACGGCGTTGGACGAGGTTCCCGTCAGCCTGCGCTGCGGGGCACTGTATTTGCGCCGGGCATTTGCCGCACGGATTTGTTGGATGACCTCAAACAGCCGGGCCCGCCCGGGGATGCCATAGGCCTTGAGTGATGGAGAAACAGCCAGGCAGATCGTTTTTTCCGTACGGCTGGCATCGGCGACTACGAGATTGGTTGTCAATGGATTGAGATCACGTTCTACACATTCGACAGAGGCATAGAAGGATTTCAGGTCAATGGCGATATAGATATGCTTTTCCATAGCGGAGCCTCCGTTTCGTTGGGATTCATACTGTCTATTCTATCATTTTTGGCAAAAAAAATAACGCGAACCAAGATGTCCCCACCTTTGCAGGTAGGGGACAGATGGAAATAACCGGCGGTTTGATATCTACTGCCTCATTGCGATGCGAAGATAGTACATCGTGGGAACCGTTGATTATTCAGGATTTTGCTTTATGAAATCCTAAACAATGGCGCTATAGCCGGTTCCAGCTTTTCTATGTTAAAATATATGTTTGACAATATTACCTAAATTATATATATCTATTATATAATCTTTAAGGAAATTCAACTAAAGGGGACGGATTAAAATGCCTGAAAAACATATCACTATTTATGACAGAATTACTCCACCAGTGAAGAAAAAGGTCCCCAAATCTATCAGAAAAGATATTGATAGAATAATCAAGGAAACATGGAAGAAAAACATGCATAAAGATTACTATGACTGTAATATGCTCAAAGAAGATAGTATGAAATGCTGTTTTTATTACCATCTTAGACGAAAACTGTCTACTACACTTAAGAAATACAATCTTCGAATTTTTACAGAATATTATGTATCAGAACTAAGATATCGTGCTGACATTGCTATTGTGCAGTTGGATGATGATTGTTCGTATGGATTTTTGGGGGATCATGTACAGGATATCATTGCTATTTTCGAGCTGAAATTTCATAATACGGCCACAGATGATGTAGAGGCTACGATTCGTGCCGATATTACTAAAATAAAAAATTATATTAAGACAATGGATAATGGTTGTCAATACTACTTTACGGTAATCTATGAAGTGGAATGTGACAAACTATTTTGGATGGATGGCAGAAGTACTACAAATTGGGCTGTCGACCGTGTAACAGAACTTGTAGCAGGTCGCATGGATGGAACTACATACTTCAATGTATACAGCTACAATAACATGAATAAGGGGTTGAATACACTTTATTGAATTTTTACAGGTATTTGTGAAAATATCCCTATGCAGAATTTTTATTCTGCATAGGGATATTTTATATATTTCGAGTTCTTATAGGTAGAGTTGTTCTGGTGAAGGCAATTTTGCCGGGAAAAGAAAATAGCGGCACGCGGCTGATCAGATACAATTTGCTAGTGGATGTACAGGCACAATGTATCAATCTGTGGGTATGGATAATTATTTGGCAGTTAAAAACAATAGGTATGACCGGGATATTAAAAGCCAACAAGGTTTTTTATTACGAATAAAACAGGAACAACAAGCAGTCCGGGCAAAAAGTTGATAACTTTTAGTTCAGTTAAATGCAACATGTTCAAACCTATGGCTAAAATCATCAGACACCCTGTAGAATTCATTTCAGCAATAAGATCTTCAGATAGGTATGGTGCGATATATGCTGAAAATATAACAATTGCACCTTGAAAAATCAAGGTAAAAACGGCGGATCCCATAACACCTATTCCTAAAGTGGCTCCTAACATAATTCCGGAAATAAAGTCTAAAAGTGATTTTGTATAGAGCATGGTGTAATCGTTACTGAGGCCGGCATTG
>CAZFPA010000011.1:0-46285 GCA_964520975.1 uncultured Selenomonadaceae bacterium
CCTAGCGCAAACGAAAGTTTATAGTTCATTACGGAATCGAACTGATCCCCGGTAAGGAACTGTGTGCCATCCTGCCAGATTTCTCCCAGCAGCAGCGGCTCATCCCCGTTCGTAGTACGAAGTGCCTTCACCGTCTGCCGGACATTCCCCCAGAACCCCGGCGGAACCTCCTTGGCTACGTCCAGACGCCAGCCCGCCAGTCCGTCCCGGAACCACTTTGTGATCACCGCATCCCGGCCAGTAAGCAGATAGCTGCCCAGATTGGAGCTGGTGGTTCCATTCTCACTGCCTGGATAATCACTGTCGTGGAAAGGAACCAGGCTGGAATACCCCTGCCAGTCATGGTAAAGATATTTTTCGCCCATTTCATCCTTTCCCTTTTGATTCTTTATCTCGAACCAATCCTCCCAATGATAGGGGCTGAACACCTGTCCTTCAGCGGTCAGCTGCCGGCGGGCCTCCTTCTTGGCCTCATCCAGCGCCAGGTGGCGGCTGTTCATCAGATCATAGATACGGGACCAATATTCATAAGCCCCTACCCATTTGTATTTACTGTAGCGGTCAAAATAAATGGAATCATCTCCCACATGGTTGAATACACCATCCATGATGAGCCGCATGCCCCGCTTATTCATTTCTGTCACCAGCTGCTGGAATTCCTCCGGAGTCCCCAGCATGGGATCCAGTGTACCGTAATCCACCGAATCATAGCGATGATTGGAGGCTGCGTTCATAATTGGATTCACATAGATCGCGGTGATTCCCAGATCCTTCAGGTAATCCAGTTTTTGGGTAATACCGGCCAGATCTCCGCCAAAGAAGTCATTGCATTCCCAATTGTCCCCATCCGCTGCCGGAGTCTTGGAATGATTCGCCGGCAGTTCCTTCCAGCCGCGATGCTGAACGGGCTGATGCCCCCGGGCTTCGGTACGGGCATTATCATTCGCAGGATTCCCATTGAAGAAGCGATCCGGGAAAATCTGATAGACAACTGCCTCCTTGGCCCAATCCGGAGTATGGAATCCGGCCCGATAAACGGTGAGCTGGAAAGGCTTGGCATTACGCAGTGTGACCATGCCTGTATGCCCAGGCTTGGCATCATCTCCATATTCCTTTACCCCGTCCAACAGGAATTTATAGCCATAAATACCATAACGGTCTGGCGTAATAACCACCGACCAGCTATCCGTCCCGTCCTCGGTGCCCGTAAGATGCATATCATAGCTCTGGAGGCTGCCAGCCTCAAAGCTTGGATTATACTCATCTCCGCCATTGGCTGTAATCTTTGCTTTGCAAAGCACCAGCTGGACCTTCTGTACATCCCCATGCTGCGTATGCAGGGTAAGGCGTACCTGGCTTCCCTCCGGAACAGCCTCAAAGGGAGTGCGGAAGTTTTGATCCCAGGTGTCATGGAATACCTTATCCTCATGGATGCTTCCATCATCGGCGATGATTTTCTTCTGACGTCCATCAAAATAGAAAACCACATCACCATCCTTATGCACGGTGACCCGTTGCTTGACCGGTGCCTGTCCCTTTTGGGATATCTCTATGTTGTAGTCCCCGGCCCGGGCTTTCAGCCGGGCCTGATAGAACTGATCCAGATCCATATCCCGCAGGATGTGCTCTCCCTGCAGTCCCGCAGCATCACCCCCCAGTACAGGAAGCTCTGCGTCGGAAAGCAGCGTGTAATTGGTGCTGTCCTTTATTTTGTGTGTCTTATCATTGTAGAAGAAGGTGACCCGCGCCGGCTTTTCCAGGTTCATCTGCACATTGGCACCATCGAAATTTCCGTTCAGGCCGTAATTCTCCGCCCAGCTGCCATTCACCGAAATCTTGTAGTAATAAGCCCCCGCCGGCAGGTCTGCCGTATAGGTATAGAAGCCATTCCCCTGCGGTGTCATACGGGTCTTCATATCCGATGGGTCCCAATCCTTGGCCGCGCCAGCCTTCGTCTGAACAGTTCCCGTAACAACAATGGCCCGTTCAGCCATCTCCCTGGCTACCTGCTCCTGCTCAGCCTGCTGCCCCTCGTAGGCATAGCTGACCTCATGGGTCGCTCCATCATAGGTAAACGTAACCTCATGGGCCGCCTTCAGCCGCAACGCTATATTACCGCCATTGAGCGCCCCTTTGGCCCCATAATTCACATCCCAGCTACCGCCCACAGCAATCTTGAATTCATAGGTTCCCGCAGGCAGTTTCCCCTTGAGCTGGTATTTTCCATTGCCTGCAGGCTTCATGATGGTAGCGCCATCCGCCGGGTCCCAGTCCTTGGCCGCCCCTAACTTTGACTGTACCGTTCCAACCAATACCACATCACTTTTCTGTACCGCAGCGGCTGATGCCTGGGAGACCAGCCCGCAGTGTACAGCCAGTGGTGACGGCATGGGCACAGCTGTCATTCCAATGGATAACGCAGCGCCAATTGCGCCGTATAAGAAATTTTTGCGATTCATGCAGAATCTGCTCCTCTCCTCATTAAGGAAAGAAGCCGCTCTCCGGCAGCTTCTTCCACATAACTTTTTCCGAATCTATTTATTTCTTTATCAGAAATGGAAATCCAGCATGGTGCGCAGGATCTTGCGGTCGGAACGATCCGCCTTGGTGCTGGTACCCTCCTGCATGGTTGCATAGAAGGTTTCCCATTCCACATTCTGCCAGGGAACATACTTGAAGCCCAAATACCAGCCGCGCATACCATTGAAATAGGTTTCGCCGCGGGTCGTCCACTCATCATCATGACCGAAGTCACCAGCGACACCAAGATTGGCGTATTTTGCATAAAGACCAAAGGACCCCACCTTATTCAGATCCGTCCCCTTATAATCCACGCGGGCAACAAAGTCCCGATCCCAGCCGCCGTTTGTCCAATAGCCTTCCTCCAGCTGTGCGTTGGTCTTGACATAGGAAGTGGTGAGCGCAAGGGTCGGAGCGAGATGGAATTTCAAGCCCACAGCAATGGCTGCATCTGCTTTGGTCCAATATTCATCCTTACCGCCAACCACGCGGGCATAAGCCAGATTCGTCTCGATGGCCGGAGTGACCTTGCCCCATACATTCAAGGCAGCCATGGTGTATTTTGCCCCATCCCAGGTTGGCGTCCAGTAATCCCCACTGATCCACCATTTATTATTCAAGGGATGATAGAAGGATACGCCATCACAGGGATTGCCCCAGAGAAGATTTTCATAGCTGATGCCATTCCATTTGCGGCCCACATTCACATACCAATCCTTGCCGAAGGTTCCCTCCACCCATACATTGGAAATGGAACCATTATGATCCTGATCCATGGCTGAGGTATCATGGCCGGCATGATTGTGCTGGATGATTTGGGTGGTATACCCGCCCTTGCCATCGGAAACCACCTTCTGCTCGCTTACGGTTTCACTGCCACGATAGTGGGCGTTCTTTTCGATGGTGAAACGGGCTTTGAATTTATCGGAGACCTTCAGCTGTCCTTCCAAATCCATATAAAAGCGATTGTTGTAATTCATGTTCTTGCCATCATCGCTACCTGCCTGCGTACGCGCCAAGCCCCAGATCTGCAGCTTATCGGTCTTGTCATTGAGGGCTGCGATCTGCTTATCGTGGGTATCCACCCGCTTTTTCAGCGTATCCAGTTCGCCGCCATATTCCTTTTCCAATTTTTCGAGTACAGCCTGATCCCCGATGGAGGTACCGGTCTTCTGCATTGCTTTGGCAACGATACTGGCCATTTCATAGCGGGTCATAGTCCGGTTTCCCTGGAAGGTGCCATCCGCATAGCCCTCGATTACACCATCCTTGGCCAAATAATCCAAAGCCTCATAACTCCAGTGATCCTTGGGTACATCCACGAAGCTGTCTGCCCCATCACTCACTGCCGCCAAGGCTGTACCGCTGAACCCCATAGTAAGACCAATCATCATTGCTGCCATTTTCTTATTCATTCTCATTTTCCTATCTCCCTCTTATTTTTCATAATTACCCCACCCCCGTAGGGTGAAAATCTTTTTATACGGTCCCGAAAAACAGGCTCCTACCCCTATAAACGAACCGCTATATAAAATTTTCCAGCATTGCACCTACATTAGGAAAACTTGCTTTTGCCTTTTCCTTGATTTCCGGTCGCGCAGAATCTACCGTATAGCCCCCGAAGGCCTCCAGCATGGGGAGATCGTTGCTCTCATCCCCGATGACAAAAAGCTTTGGCGCCTTCCATCCCATGCATCTGATCAACTGCTCCAACCCCTGTCGCTTGCTCACCTCCACGGGCGTGATATCCAGGCTGCCCCGATTGGGATAGGCATGTATTACAGAGCCAAAAAGCTCATTCAGCCGCTTGCTGACCGCCCGGGATTGATCCGCCGAAGTAAACCCCAATGAAAACTGATGAATGCCCTCCAGCTTTCCAATAGCATCTTCCCGGATGCGGTAAAGGGGAAATTTCCATTCCTTTGCTTCCCTGTCAATCCAGGAGCCGGGCCGCTCGTGACAGATATAAGTTCCCTCTGCCGCAGAAAAGGAAAAGTGCAGGGAATCTGCCACACAGGGCTGCACTGCAACTGCTTGCAGTACAGCGGTGGCAATCCGGCTTTGAAACAGCACGCTCCCGGCTTGATCGAAAATAATGCCGCCGTTATTGCAGACCGCAAAGTCAAATACGATTTGGTAATACTGCAGCTGCGGCACCAGCATGCCAAAATCACGGCCAGTGACTACACCGAATTTTCCTCCGGCATCGCGCCATTTTCGGATGGCATCGATATTTTCCTTACAAATGGTCTCCTGCTGATACAATGTCCCGTCATAATCACTTGCTGCTACCTTCATTGCTCAGCCCCCTCATCTATACGATAAAGACAAGCTTCCAATGGCCGCAGCGCATTACCCAGCGTATCCCCGTAGCTCCCCAGCAGGAAGACTGCTCCTTGCCGGAGCTTATCGGGAATCACCACCGCCTGTTCCGTAAAATTGGCCAGCACCCGAATGCGCTTTTTCCCTAAGATTCTGTCATAACCAAGCAGTGACTCATCCGCAGGTAACAATGCCGCAAAGCTTCCTGCCCGCAAAATCAGTTCCCGCTGACGTAATTGGCTGAGCTGGCGGTACCAGTTCAGCACAGAGCCGGGCTCCAAAAGCTGGTCCGCAGCATTGCATTTTTTGTAATCCGGATGTACCGGCAGCCAGGGAGCCCCCGCGGTGAACCCGGCATTTTCCCCTGCGTTCCACTGCATCGGTGTCCGGGCGTTATCCCGGCTGAAATACTGAATGCATCGCAGTGCCTCCGCCGGTGAGTATCCCGCCTTCAGCGCAAGCGCATACTGCCCTTTGCTGGATATATCATCGTAAGCCTCGATGGAAGGCAGCGCCATATTTTCATACCCCAGCTCCTCCCCCTGATAAATAAAAGGGGTTCCCCGCAAGGTCAGCAGAATAACTGCCAGGACCTTGGCTGCCGCTTTTTTATCCTGTACAGGCTCCGGGAAAAAATGATCTACCGAGCGGCGCTGATCGTGATTTTCAAAGAATATCGGGTACCACCCGTTCCGCTCCGTCGCCTGCTGACTGTCAAACAAAGCCTTCTTCAGCGCTGTAAGCTTCCATTGTGCCGGACGGCACCAAAGCTCTTCCGGCCCGCTTCCCAGCAGAGAATGGCTGAACTCAAAGAGCATATCGAATACGCCTTGTTCCCCCACCCAGTTGTCGAGTTCCTCGGGCGCTACGCCATTGGCCTCCGCCACAGTGAAAATATCCTGTCCGGCAAACACCGCCTGCCGAAATTCCTGCAAAAATTCCAGTATACCTGGGGAATTCGCGGTTATAGCATGGATACCGGCCAGGCCATCAGGCCCATCGGCCGGGTAATCCTTGAACTGCTTCGGCTTTTTTATATAAGTGATTGCATCTATACGGAAGCCGCCTACTCCCTTGTCCAGCCAAAAGCGTGCCGCCAGATAAAGGGCCTGGCGTACAGCTGGATTTTCCCAGTTCAGGTCCGGCTGTTCCCTGGCAAAGGTGTGCAGGTAATACTGCCCGGTCTCCTCATCCAGCGTCCAGGCCGAACCGCCGAAAATACTGCGCCAATTCGTGGGAGCTGAACCATCCGGCTTCGGATTGCGCCAAATATACCAGTCCCGCCAGGGATTCGTCCGGTTTTTCCGGGCTGCCTGAAACCAGGCATGCTGATCTGAGGAATGATTAAATACCAGGTCCATCACAATCTGAATGCCGCGCTTTTTTCCTTCAGAAATCAGCTCTTCCATATCAGCCATAGTCCCATAGGATGGATCGATACTGCAGTAATCTGCGATATCGTATCCATTGTCTACCATGGGAGAACGATATACTGGCGTAAGCCAGACAGCGCCCACTCCTAAATCCTTTAAATAATCAAGTTTACGGATGATTCCCTGGATATCCCCCATGCCGTTGCCCGTAGTATCGGCGAAGCTTTTCGGATAAATCTGATACACCAGTGTTTTCTGCCACCATTTCATGTTTTCCATAATGTTATCCTCTTAGAATGTGATTACTGTCGTTTTTCCTGCTGCAGCGACCTGTCCAGTCTGCTTCTTCATCAATGGATATTCTGCTGAATTGGTAACCGCCAGCACAACCGTCGAATCATAGCCTGCAGCTTCAATTGCCTTTTTATCAAACCGCAGCAGTTCTGTCCCTGCTTCCACCTTCTGTCCCTGGGCAATCAGCATCTGGAATCCCTTGCCATTCATGCGGACCGTATCAATACCGACATGGATGAGAAGCTCCACCCCACTGGCCAGTCGCAGACCTACCGCATGCAGCGAATCTGCCATAATCATGGTGACCTCGGCTTCCGCCGGTGCAACAACAGTACCACTGGTTGGCACAATGGCAATTCCATCGCCCATCATTTTTTTAGAGAACATTTCATCCTTTACTTCTGTCATATCAAGGACACGACCATCGACAACAGCCGCAAGAGCTGTTGATTTATCCGTACCAGAGGCAAGCATTGCCTCACCCGATTCCGGTTTTTGCAGCAGGGCTTCAAAGCGCTCACGGATCTGTGGCACGGAAAGACCAACAATTACCTGAACAGCATGTCCATTCTTGACCAGTCCATGTGCTCCCGCCTTGGTAAACGCACTGACAGGCTTGATGCAGTCAGGATTCTTAACGGTAACACGAAGACGCGTTGCACAATTTGTTACATCCTGGATATTTGCCGCGCCCCCCAGCGCATCCAAAAAGACCTTAGCTTTGACATCGCGTTCATCAATCTTCATTCCCTGCTCTTCCAAAGCCTTTTTCGCCTTATAATCCGCTTTGGTGAAAAGCTTGTCCTCCGTATCGTCATCGGTACGGCCAGGCGTCTTATAATCATTTTTCCGGATAAAATAGCGGAAAACGAAGAAATAGATAACGGTAAAGCAGAGACCAATAAAAATCTGCGCTATATAGGTCCCGGAATGATATTTAAAAAGCGGCAACCAATTCTGAACAAAGGCATCGATCAGTCCGCCGCCAAAGGAACCGACAAGACCGAAGGAAAACAGCGTCGCCGCCAGGGTTGCCGCCAAAAAAGCATGAACTGCAAAAAGGAACGGTGCTACAAACAGGAAGGTGAACTCCAATGGCTCGGTGATACCACAAAGCATTGCGGTAATCGTCGCCGGGATGAGCAGACCAAGCACTGCCTTGCGTTTTTCCGGGCGGGCCGTTACATAAATCGCTGCGGCAATACCAGGTATACCAAAATATTTGGAAGACCCATGCAGGCAGAAGCCTCCGCCAGGGAACATTTCCTTAAGGGAATGCGTACTATTGGCAAAATCCTGCAGATGCTGCAGCCAATACTGCTGAATGCCGCCGTCGACAATGGCCGGGCCAAAAACAAATGGCGTATAGATAAAGTGATGCAGCCCTGTAGGAATGAGTATCCGTTCGCAGAAAGTATATACCCATACCCCGATGACATCACTCGCCTTGAGAAAATCCTGAAAGCTCATGATTGCCCGCTGAACTTCCGGCCAAACCATACAGAACGCCAATGCTACCGGCAGCATCAGGAAAAAGCCTGCTGCAACGACCAGGGATGATCCTTTGAAAATTCCCAGCCAGTCTGGAAGATCTACATCAAACAGACGATTGTGAAGCCATACGGTTACTGCGGCAATGAAGATTGCTCCCAGCATGCCGATATCCAGCGTCTTGATATTAGCAATCATTGCCAGCCCTGTACCGCCACCTGCATTCTGGCTGTAATCCACGCCAAAGGCCGGTCCGGAAAGGGTAAGTATGCCTGAGATGAAATAATTGAATACCACATAAATGACAAAAGCTTCCATGCAGCATCTGGCCTGATTTTTCTTCGCAAGTCCAATTGGAAGAGAAATGGCGAACAGCAGCGGCATTTGAGCAAATACGGTCCAGGACCCCTGCTCGACTACATACCAAAAGTTATACCAGAGTGTACCTTTTTGAGCTACACTGCCCAAGAGATCAGGATTCTTGAATATGATGGAGAGCGATACCATAATACCGAAAAACGAAAACAGGATTACCGGTGTAAACATCGCTCCGCCAAAGCGCTGCATGTTTTGCATCACAACGTCTTTGTTGATGGACATACCAATTACCTCCAGATTTTTAAATTTGCTGTCATTCAAAATTGTCGCAAAATTGTTTTCAAACCATTTGCTTCCTGCAGCCGGTTCTCCTCCAAAGATATCTTCGCTATTCATAATACCTGCTCACATTATAGTTTTCAATAGATTTCTACAATTATGACACAAGGTTACAAGCCTGTATCGAAGTACATTTTGCGGATATTGGTACAACTCTGCTGTCACAAGGCAACACGCCCTGTGCAGACATAAAACAGGCGTCCAGGAAGAAGATACCCGGACGCCTCTCTTAAAGCTTATCCTTATTTTCGTGTAAATAAATCTTGTATTTCACATACCATATCTCTACCAGCAGAAAATACGGCATCATCGACTGGAACTGCGTATGGCCGGCCTCCTCATAAAGGCGAAAAGACGCTGGCGATACATACAGATTCACGGCAGACAAGCCTGCCAGCGTATTATCGTGCAGTCTGGTAATGGATATAAGCGGTACGTCCCTCATCTGCAGCATACGGGCAAACTCGACGGGCAGCGGGGTTTCCCCGCTCAGGGATACGATAATGACCAGATCATCCTGGCTTAAGGTACGAAGAATGGATGTAAATTCTTCCTTGCCAACGATTTCATAGATCATCACATCATCATAAAAAAACAATCGCTTCAATTCCTGAATGACATTGCCCTGAACATAGCCGGAGGCAAACGCAAATACCCGGTCCGCCTCATAAATCAATCGGCTCGCCTCATCGAAATTGCGCTTGATGATAGTATCCCAGCTCCTTTTATAAAAAGCACCAATATCAGCCAATACATCCGTGCTTTGAATCATACTGCTGTTCTCTTCCATTTTCAGGACCGCCTTCAGCTCGCCAAAGCCATCAAATCCCAGCTTTTGGGCAAACCGAACAATGGTAGTACTCGAAACGGCACAGGCGTGTGCAAGCTCATGGATGGATATATGCCGCGATTTTTCCCGATTATTATATATGTATTTCCAGATCCCCATATCCGTTTGATTCAACAGCATTTGCTGTTTGTTAATGATTTCTTCCAGCCTCATACATTCCCTCATCTCTGACACATGAGTCATTTTCATCCGTCCCTATCATAATAGCATTGCCGGCCCAAAATTTCCATAATACATTTCGCGATTCGATGAAAAGTATGGGAAATTCTGAACTAAATTGACTTGTTGTGTATTATTTCATACAATACTCTTATAGAATTCGTATACTCGTACAGCGTACACAAAATAACCGGCAGCGGGAAATTCAGACAATTAATTTTTGCCGGGATATTTCGTGAACGCTGTACCAGCAATGTCAGGAGGAACACCATGGCTGTTCATGTAATCAACGAGGCCCGACGCTGCCTGCAGTGCAAAAAACCATCGTGCCGGGAAAAGGGCTGCCCCGTCAAAACCAATATTCCGGAAATGATCCGCCTCTTCCGCGAGGGAAAAAGTACGGAAGCCGGAGAAATGCTGTTCAACAACAATCCGCTGAGCGTGATCTGTTCCCTGGTCTGCGACCATGACAAACAGTGCGAGGGCAACTGCATCCTGAACCACAAGGGCATGCCCGTACAGATTTCCAGCATCGAAAACTACATTTCTGACGCCTACCTTGACCATCTCAGCCTGCATCGGGCTGCAAAGAAAAACCAAAAGGCCGCCATTATCGGCAGCGGACCTGCCGGGATAACAATTGCAGTCCATCTGGCACAATGCGGCTACGATATCACCCTGTTTGAAAGTCATGACCAGATTGGCGGCGTCCTTCGCTACGGAATCCCAGATTTTCGGCTACCTAAAACAATCCTGGAACGCTATCAGACGAAGCTCCTCCAGGCCGGTATCCGCATCCGTCCGAACACGACGATTGGCGGAACGCTGACGATTGATGATCTGTTCGACGACGGCTATGAGGCTGTCTTCATCGGCACCGGTGTCTGGCGGCCACGTCGGCTGGGCATCAAGGGTGAGACGCTCGGCAATGCCCACTACGCGATCAACTATCTCGTCAACCCGGATGTCTACGCACTGGGTGACCGGGTCGCGGTCATTGGTGCCGGCAATGCCGCCATGGATGTTGCCCGTACCGCCATCCGGAAGGGCAGCCGCCATGTAACCATTTACGCCCGCAGCAACCACATCGGTGCAAGCCAGCGCGAAGCGGATTACGCAGCTGCGGATGGCGTGGCCTTCCAATGCGGGATGCAGATCCAGGAAATCACCGACAAGGGACCTGTTTTTATCGCCCATACCTACGATACAGACGGAAACATCATCCAGGAAAATCCCCCGGAGCTCTATCCGGCTGACAGCACAATCATCGCGATCAGCCAGGGCCCCAAGGACAAAATCATCAATACAACCAGTGGCCTGACCGTGACGGATGCCGGGCTCATCCAGACGGATACGCATGGACAGACTACACGCGAAGGCGTCTTCGCCAGCGGTGATGTCGTACGCGGCGCAAAGACCGTCGTCGAGGCCGTAAAATACTCCAAGGACGTCGCTGATGCCATGGATCAATACCTGCAGGCCCGTGCTGCGGCCTCCCGCAAATAAGCGAATAGAAAAACAGGATGCCGGATAGGAAAAGCTATCCGGCATCCTGCTGTCTGCGCTGAAATCAGACCTTGAATTTTCTTACCATATCGCTGAGCTTGCTGGCCAGGGCTGCCTGCTCCTGCGCGGTTCCTGCCGCCTTGCGCAGCATGACCGCACTCTCGTCCATCTTATCACTGATGGTCTTGGTGTGCTCATTCGATACCTGCGTATTGCCCGTCATGAGCTGAATGGCCTTGCTGACCTCGGTAACAGTATTTGTGACCTCTTCAGACATCTGCGCAATCTCTTCGGACATCTGGCTCACGAAGGCCGCATCCTTCGCATAGAAACGACCGGTCTCGCCATAGTCTGCAAATTTCTTCTGCACATCGGTATCAATAAAGGAAAGCATGCCTGAGCCAGTATCGATGCTGCTCTTGAAGGCCTGCTGCACCTGATCGATGGTCTGCTGGATGCTGAGCACCGACGCGCCGGACTGTTCAGCCAGCTTCCGGACCTCTTCCGCTACCACAGAAAAGCCACGTCCCTGCTCCCCTGCTCTTGCTGCCTCTATGGCCGCATTGAGCGCGAGGAGATTCGTCTGCGCTGAAATGGCCGCAATCGTATCGGCCATCACGCGGATATTTTCCACCACGCGCCCAGCCTCCATGGCTTTTTCCACCTCCGTGCGCTTTTCGGAAAGAATGCGCATGGAATCGTCAATCGCCTGCTGGCTGTTCTGCTGCGCTGACTGAGCCCGTTCATTGAAGCTTTCTGCATTGCTGCTGCCATTCATGGCTTTCTGTGAAAGCACATTGATGTTTGCCTCAACCTCTTCAATGGAAGCGGTGATTTCCTCGGTGGCCGCACTGGCCTCCTGCATCTGATTGGCAATATCCTGCACGGAACCTGTGATGACCACAACCTTATCGGACAATTCTCCCACCGTAGCGGAAAGATTGGTCGATGAACTGCTGAGTGTCTGTGCATTGCCGATGAGCTCCCGCACCAGGCTGGCAACACTGGTACGCATATTCGACAGGGAACGGGCAATCTCACCGATCTCATCCGTATGGGACTGGAGCGCATCCAGCCGCTGATCCTTGCGCAGATCCAGCTGACCGATTTTGTTGATGATCTGCACCATATCGTTCAGCGGCACGAACATGCGCCGGAAAACCGCTGCCAACAGCAGCGAAATCAAAACAAAGAACACCAGGCTCAGGATTGCCTGTATCTCAATGATCTTATAAACCACCTGCGTGATACCAGTTTCCGGAATACCGATATCCAGAGAACCAATCCGCGCACCATCCTTATAGACCGGCACCATGATATCATAGGTCCAGAT
Organism: uncultured Selenomonadaceae bacterium; assembly: GCA_964520975.1. Taxonomy (GTDB): domain Bacteria; phylum Bacillota; class Negativicutes; order Selenomonadales; family Selenomonadaceae; genus CAZFPA01. Next base: position 12,506 of record CAZFPA010000011.1, read on the forward strand.
CTGCTGTACGTCCGCAAAGAAGCGGGAGGTCTTTACCGTACCATTATGAACCGCATCCTGCGTATAGGCGTCCTCGTATTTCTTGCCGATCTTCGCCGGATCGCTGTGAGCCACAGCTACCGCATCCGTATCAATGAACACCGCATAGGCCACATTACTCTGTTTGGCCTTACTATCCAGGAATTTCTGGATATCGCTGATATCCGCCCGCTGATTCGTGAACATATTCGTAAGATTTTCCGACATTTCCGTTGCAGTCTCTACGGATTTATTGAGCAGTACCTCTTCCATCTGTCCCTTTACAAAAAAGGCAACAGCCGCCGTACTGATGAACAGCACCACGAAAAAAAGCACCAGTGTAATCGCAATGAGTTTTCCTTTTAATGTTTGAATCTTCAAATCAATTCTCCCTTCTCAACTACCAATCATCGTCATGGTGCTGATTGTATCACAAAATTTTTTCGCATACAACGGATGAAACTCTGTAGGAATTTCTTACGTACCTCTGGAAGCATCAGGCCATAAGTCCTTATTGCACCCGGTAGGAAGAGAAATCTACCACCAAACGCGGAAGACCTTGATCCGGCAACAGGAAAAATTTTTATCCGCAGCACAAAAAAACGCTGTATTCTGAAGTATCCCCATAAGTCAGACGCAAGAGTCCGGCTTATGCAGGGCATCACATTCACAACACAGCGGTTTTCTGTCAGGCTTCAATATTCCAACAGGCATTATATTTTGTAAGCAGGAACTCCGGTCGGTAGGAAAGCTTCGCCTTACGAAGATTTTCCAGGCCCATATCCTCTTCGCGATTCATGTACTGAAGATCCGGGTATTTCTCCTGCAAGTAACGGGAAAACTCCCGATTAATCATCGCATAGCTTCCATCAAAATCCGTATTGGCTTTTTCAAAGCGGACATCGAAGCCATTGCCCCCGGTTCGCTCGCCAAAAGTGAAAGCAACCAGCTCCCTGCCGACATACAGGACGCCGCCATCCAATGCCAATGTCCCGTATGCGTCAAATGCCTTTACAATAGCTCCTTCTTCAAAGGATTGCTCGCGATTCACTACGGTCTCATGCGCATCCTCCCAGCCATTGAGCAGCTTACGGCAGGCCGCAAAATGTGCTGGCGTCAGCGGTTCAAAGTGCCAGTCCGGATAGTTCTGGACAAAGCGGTTACAGTAATTGCGCTTGGCATGCAGCTTTTTCCCCGCCAACGACGCCAACGAAGTCACGGTATAGATATAATCGCTGGTGTTACGGTCCTCACTGTATTGAAACTGCCCGGGAAAAGCGGTCTGCAGTTTTTTCTGCTGAGCTTCCGTCACTCCAGCCAGACGGAACGGCCAACCATTTTTCTCCGCGTCGGATCGCATTGCCTGGATTGCCTGGCGCAAATCACCGCGCCCCACCGGATAGCCATAAAACATGTCTTTCCCTTTCGCATAGCGAAGCACAACGCGGCCATTCAGGCGGGCAATCTGCAACCCATACCCCTCGCCCCAGAGATAGAGCGTGCCAAAGCATCCATCAGCAGAAAGGCTGTCGGCATCCTTCAACAGGGGAGCCAGCCATTCCCGATCCATAAGCTCCAGCCGACGGAATTTCAGGTTGGTACCAACCGTGCAAATGACTGGCGGACAAGCATGAGTTCCTGTTGGTATATGATGTAAAGCAGTTGACTGCATATAAAAGACCCCTTTGTATATGATAATGTCCTCATTATACACCTTTTCCCACCGGTTTTCTGTGACAAACTCACATAAAAAAACAGGGTTGCTGCAAACGGATGCAGCAACCCTGTGCAATTCATGCCTTACCTGCGGCCTTTTTACGTTCCTTTTTAACCCTGTACATCTCATTATCGGCAATGGTAATCAACGCATCCTCTGTTTCTGCGTCCCGGGGATAGAGCGCTGCACCGATACTGGTGCCAACCCGGCACACAGCATTGCCACAGGGAACCGGTGCCTCGATTGCAGCCATAATCCGCTGCTGAACCTCCTGCACAGCAGCATCACCGGTAATATCACGCAGCAGGACAATGAATTCATCCCCACCAATCCGTGCCGCCATATCTTCACTGCGCAAACAGCTTTTCAATCGCCTGGCAGTCTCAATGAGAAGCAAATCCCCAATTCCATGCCCATACACATCGTTGACAAGCTTGAAACCATCCAGATCCAAAAACAAGACTGCCAGCTGCTGCCCTTTTTTTACCTCAGAAAGAGCCTTGCTGAGCTCCGCGTTGAATGCATTCCGATTGGGCAGCCCCGTCAATGTATCCCGGGCTGCAAGATCATGCAACTGTGCATTATACTCGCGGCGCAAGCGCACATTCTGCACATAGAAATAGCTGATGACAAGCCCGAGCACCGCCATAATTCCCCAAACCAGCAGAACCCGCTTGTGCAAATCCAGCAATGCTCCATCCAACACCTCATTGGAAAGATGCGAAATGACAAACCATCGGTAATCCTGACTGGAAAATATCTGCTGACTTTTCCCGGTGGATTCCATAGCCCCATTGCTGGTTATGAGCCGATCACCAAAGGGGGAAATCTCACGATAGGTAAACAATCCTTCCGCATTTTGGAACTGTCCCTGATGCCCCTGCTTCATCTTTTCCCAGGCATCGGGATACTTCGCCGCATAGGTATCATCTTTCCGCTCATCAAACATAAACCCCCAGGCAGCCCCGGTAGCCGCCGCATGCAGCCAATAGCCATCGCTGTTCACGAGCTCGGGCTCGCCGTACTGGGTCTGTGCCGCCTGTACAAAATGACGCAGCAGATAATCTCCCAGGTAATTCAGTACGACTACCCCTGTCTTTTTTCCGGCTGCATCAAAAGTCGGCGTAGCAAAACGAAGCATAGGCTTATAAGGAAGCTCCAACTGATCATTTTCGATATTCAAATCGAAAGGAGAAATATAGAGCTGATTGCGGTCCAGGCGAATTGCGTCATCAAAATAGTAGCGGCCGGCCTTATTTTGCAGCTCTGCCACCGATACGATGCGCGGCCTTCCATTTTCATAATTGACTCGCACGACTTCATTGCCCGCAGCGTCCAAAAAGCGAACCTGATCGTAAACGCCCTTGCGCAAGGCAAACTTCAAATACATCTGTGCCAGATCATCCCTGTCAGCCGCTGACAACCCGGCAGTATCTGCTGCTGGCATCCTGAGCTCCAATAAATCGGCCAGAAACATAAGGTCGGAATGATTCGTATCAAGATCCTTGGCAATCGAAGCCACCGCCAAATCAACACTGACAGCTTCATCGTTGCGGATATCCGATAAGATGATCACCTGCTGCCAATGGAATATACCAGCAAGCAGAAGGGTGATGAGACATACGAAAATAAGAAATGTCTTTAGAAAATGCCGATAAAAATCCCTACTCTGCCTGCCCGTCAAAGCCACAATCATCTGATTCATACGAGATGCCTCATTTCCTCTTCAACAGCGTGGCCCCTTCCGACCACCTATCTTGTATAAGTATCCGCAAATGAAAATACATGCTGATAATAGCTGCCCGGATCTGCGGCCTTGGCCTCTGCATGTCCCGCACCATGCACCGTCAGCTGCTCCTTCACCGGAGCGCCGGATGCAGCATACAGCTGCTGCATCATTTCATACGGAACCAGCCGGTCCGCATCCCCGTGAATGAAAAGCATGGGAACACGCGTATGCGGCACAGCCGTTAAAGGCGCAGCCGCCGACAGCGCTACCCCCGTTTTCTGCCGACTTACGATATCCACCGTATCCATGATGGGGAAAGCCGGCAGCTGAAATAACGTATTCAGCTGCATGGCAAACATAGCATCCGCACTCGTATAGCCACAATCTTCAATAACGGCCCGCAAATTATCGGGCATCGGAAGCGCGGATGCCAGCATCACCGTAGCCGCCCCCATAGAGACACCATGCAATACAATACGCGCTTCCGGATCAACTGCCACAATGCGTTCCACCCATTTCTGCATATCCTGGCTCTCCCTGGCCCCCATCGTCAGATAGGTGCCTTCACTATCACCCGAGGCCCGCAGGTCCGGGGTAAGTACCGTATACCCATGTGCCAGGTATTCTGCAGCATAGTCCCAGGTATTTTGCTGGTTCCGGCCATAGCCATGCACCAGAACAACCCATTGATGGCCTGGCCGTTGCGGACGAAAGCAGGTCGCGACAAGCCGGAATCCATCCGCAGAGGTCACGCTCCACTTCTCGCTTTCCGCCTTTGGCTGTGCCGGCAGATGCACATTAGGGTCCAAAATACTCACACAGGCCAGCGGCGGTGCCTTGGGATCCTCCGATGTCCCGCGCTTCAAGGAAAAATCCACAAAATAGCTGCCGGCAAACCACCCGACGGCCAAAATCACCATTGTAAAAAGAAAAATAAATATCAAGCTGCCTGACAGCATTGCCTTTTTCAAAAGATCATCCTCCATAATCGAAAATATGTCCTGCCTGCTCTATCCTATTCTTCCATAAAAATACATACAGGTCAAACATAATCTCCATTTTACCCTATGGAGTCCGGTCAAGGTCAATACTTTTACAAAATCCCCGGAACACTATACACCCTGACGGGAATGCACAATGGCCGTCGCCAGGGTCTGATACATCCGATTCGCATCGATAGGCTTGGCAAGGTGCCCATTCATCCCTGCATCCAGACATTTCTTCTGATCATCCAAAAAGGCATCGGCAGTCATCGCGATGATGGGGACCTTTCCGGCATCCGGCCGCTGAAGACCACGAATTGCCGCTGTCGTGTCATAGCCGTTCAAAATAGGCATCCGGATATCCATGAGGATCGCATCATAATATCCGATAGGTGACCCCCGGAATGCCGCCAGTCCTTCCTGCCCGTTTTCCGCAACCTCGACTAAAATTTTTTCCTTTTCCAGCAGGGCCCGCGCAATTTCCTGATTCAGCGGATGATCCTCGCAGAGCAGCACATGGCAGCCAGCCAGCAGGCTGATGTCCGCAACCTGCTGTTTTTCCTGCTTCTCCCGCCGTACAGCAGTCTCCTCAGCATAATCATACTCCAGGATAACCGTAAACGAAGATCCCTGGCCACTCTTGCTTTCCACCGAAATCGTTCCACCCATTGCGTCAATGATTTTCTTTACAATCGATAAGCCGAGTCCGCTGCCCCGCATTTCGGAAATATCGTCCCGATGTTCCTGCATAAAAGGCTCAAACAGTACCTTTTGAAAATTCTCACTGATGCCGATGCCATTATCCCCGACCACCGTCGTCACCCGCAGGCGGTGTCCCGGTATAAGCTCCTGACAAATCTTCATGTATATACTGCCACCCTCCGGCGTATACTTCACCGCATTGGACAGCAGATTAAAATAAATCTGATTCGTCCGCAATACATCCATGAGCGGAATGCAGTCCGGCACCATCTGCAGCTCAAAATTCAGCTGCTGGTTCTTACCATCACACAACGGCCGGATCACCGCATCCATATATGCATGGAAGTCCTCCATGAAATAGGGTTCCAGATGGAGCTCGAGCTTCCCGCTTTCCGCCTTCGTCATATCCAGGATGTCATTGATGAGTCCCAGCAAAAACTGCGAGGACGTCGCTATCTTTTGGAGACAGCTCACCGTCTGCGGAGGATTCTGCTGCTCAGCCGCAATCCGCGTCATTCCGATGATTCCGTTCATCGGTGTGCGGATATCGTGACTGATACGGGACAGAAATTCCGACTTTGCCGCATTCGCTTCATTCGCCTGCCGCACAGCAATAGCCAGCTCCTTGTTCTTCTCCGCAACGACCTTTGATTCACGCAGCTTGAGCTGGGTGCTGCGCAGCACCCGCACCTTATTGATGATTTCCTCTTCCGCCGCACAGACCGCCTTATACAGTTCCTCGATTTCATCCCCGGTCCGCAGTTCCTTGCGGGCGAGCCAGGCCGTACTATCCAGCCACTCTTCCGGATCACTGCGCTGGAAATCCTGTGCATGTCCCAGCACTGTCTGAATCGGATCGACCAGCTTTCGCTGGACAAACCAGATGGAAAACGCCGCAAAGATGATGATGAGCCCGAAAATCATTGCCGCCGTCTGAATGGAGTAAATCAAAAGATCTGCCACATACCCGTCCAGGGATATATCGACGCCCACATAAGCAGTGGTCCGTCCTTCACTATCCTTTACCGGCGTATAGGCCGTCATAAGCCAGCCATACTGATCATGGGATACAACCGCAGGGATCTCACGACCAGCCAGCAGATCACCGCGATATTTCAGCAGACTCGGATCTACAGGTATTACGGACGCAATGGGATCTGCCGGCACGGTCGCTGTGTCGAAGTCAAAAACCACATGGGCACCATCGGGCTGGATCTGATACACGTAAACAAAGGCCACACCCGAAACATTATCAAAAAAATTACGCAGATCATTTCGCGACTGCGTATAGCCATCCGCGTGGCCGCCTGAAGCCAAAAACGCATCGATTCTATCCCCGGAAAGAGTCCTTGCCGCCAGGCGCGAGGTATCGACCGCCCAGGTCCGATAATGCTCGAGCTGCTGATTCGTATAATGAAAAATTCCTACACCGGCAGATACAATACCAATCGAAGCCGAAACAACGACCAGAATCGTAGTGATCTTTGAATTCAAGGAATGACTGCGAATATGAAAGGGCTGCTGCGCATGAATCGCCTCGGCCTCCGACAGCGAGCGATCATATAAATAACTCAGCGGAAACTTATCATATAGCCGCTTCGGATAAAAACGGGTAAACAAATAAATGGGCAGAACCGTCAAGAGCTTATCTGGAACGTCAATGAAGGTACTCGCCCAAAACTGTGCGGCAAAGACCGACAATCCATGTGCATGCAGCCATACTGCCACAGCTGAAGTCGTACTGTCACCAAAGCTTCCGCCATATAGGAACCAGGTAATCCCTGCACCGACCGAACCGCCAATAAAGGCAAAAACAATCGCCATGGCGACATAGCCCCAAAAGCTGCGCAGCAGACCATACCGGGAAAAAAGATATGCCGTCCAGGCAATCCATACGGTAAGGATTCCATAATACATCGACATCGGCGTGGACAAAGAATTGCATATATTCGTCAGGAAGCCAATGAACATGCCTGGCAGGCTGCCGCCCATGACACATACGAGCACACTGCCTACATTATCCAGATATAAAGGCAGCGAAAAATAGGCTACCATGTTGATCAGCACTGCATTCACCAGCACCCCGACCATGCACAGCGCAAACATCCAGGGCGTAAACATCCGATTTAACAAAGGCGTGTATTTCTTATGCAAAATCATCCTTTTCATAAAAAAGACTCCCCCGCAGCAGCATTTCCCCCAGCAAATTTCTTATGACTCCGAACTTTTGTTTTGCTGTATTAATTCTCTATACAGTCCTACTTTTCCTCCAGCAGCCAGTAAAAAAGCCTAAAAAGGGCTGTCGCACGCTTTTTAAGTGCGACAGCCCCTTTTCCGTCCTACCACACATGGCGCAATGTCACGCTGGCAGTCATTTCCTTGTCATGGGAACCCTTTTCCAGGCCCAGGTCGCCGCTCAGCTTCCAGCCCGGAGCGAATTCATGCTCCCCGCTGAGGCCCAGGGTCAGCAGCATGCGGTCCGTACACCCGTGATTCCTGTAACTATGGGCCGCATCCCCCTCATAATGGAACTCCATCTCCGGATCATCGCCGGCCAGCACCCGCTTGCAGCCGGCCCGCAGCGTATAGCTTCCCTTGACCAGCTCCCGCTTCAGCTCCACTCCGGCCTCCGCCGCTGCATAGGTGTTGTGGAAACTGCTCACCTGCTGGTTCAGTGCTCCCGCACCAGCCTCCGCATAGCCGGGCTGTTGGTAATAGGAGACCTGGGTCCCTGCATAGGGACTCACATGCCAGATTTTCCCCTTGCCGGCGGTGAGATCGTACTTATACTCGCCGCCGGCCTCGATGAGCCGGCTGGTGTACTCCGTATCCGTCCGCAGCGCCGTGTTGCGGATGGCCCGCTGCATATGATTCCGCTGCCAGCCATAGTCCAGATAGGCATAGGCGTCCTTAGCACCATTATGCCAGCCGCCATAAAGCCCCAGCCGCCAGTCATAGGTCTGCTGGTTCGCCGCCGTCGCGCCGTAGCCAATGACATTGTAGGTCAAAAAACCGCCCACCCGGCTGCCAGGTGCATACTGTTTATCGAAGCCCAGCGTGATGCCGCTGGAATGATACCGCGCGTCTCCGCTGCCCAGCTCGCCCCAGTCCTTGCTGTACTTCAGCCAGCTGCTGTATTCATAGATGCCCGTCATAGGCAGATTCACCGTCACCCCATCCGGGCTGTCCGTTCCATCCGTCAGCGAACTGCCGGCGCCCACCGGCACCTGTACGCGGGCCAGGGCCTGCGTCAGCCGGGAGGACACCGAGCGCCCTACCAGCGCGCTCTGCTGAATCACATCCGGCGCCAGTGCATTATCCGCACCGGCGATATCTGTGAGGGCCTCACGGGCCGCAGGTGCCGACAGATTATACACCGGCACCACCTGCAGCTGCTGGCTCTCTGTCAATCCGTCATACATGGCTGAAAGGGCTCCATAGGACTGGCTCTGCCGATCATCCATAGCCCCCAGATGATTTTCCGGCTGGAAGGCCAGCCGGCCATTTCCATAAACCGCAGTCATCATCCCGGTGGCATAGGCATCAAACCCGCTGTAAGAAACTCCTGCATCAGCACCATTCACGGAAAGGATTGCTGTATCGTAGGCGTACTTTGGCAGGTAGATTCCTTTCGGATCCACGGACAGCCGGTTATCCGCCGCCGCGGCGCTGCCCGTGACCTGGATGAGCCCCCGGGATTTTCCCCGGGCCGTGAACTGCAGCGTACCATCCGACTCCAGCCGCCCGGCGATCTTCATCACCGTATCGCCAGCCATCGGGGTCGCCGCACCGATGGTTCCGTGATTGATGACCCGGCCCATGGCCGTATCAGAAAAACCATCGGCCATGGTGCTGCTCATATCATTCACCGTGAAATCCCCGCCGATGAGCTTCGCCCCGGCGGCCACCTCTGCCGAAACGATATTCGCCGTTCCGCTGTACTGCAGCGTGCCGCTGTCCACCTGCAGCCGCAGATTATCAGCCCCCATGATATTCCCGCTGTAGGCCAGATCCGTGCCGATATGGATCTTCGTCACCAGATCCGGTATATATCGGTCATAGTCATAGGAACCGCCGGCATACTGGATCTTCAGCGCATCGCTTTTATCCCCGTTTACTCCATCATAGAGCCCCCCGGCAAAGTGCTTCCAGTCGGAGGTGATATTTCCGCGGATATCCGCTCCAGGCAATACATGGATATCCTTCACAAAGGCATTCCTGCTGATATAGATGGCATTTTCCGCCCCGGAAAGGCTGCCGGCAATATCATAGTTCAGTACCAGCGGCCCGTCCAGCTCCGTATTCCCGGCGGCAATGCGGCTGTTCCCCGCCTCGGTGATTTTTCCACCCACCGGCCGCCGTAAATAATTGATATAGGAACCGCGATACTGATCCGATGCCCCATTGCCACTGGACCCGAAATCGAACTGCACACCGTTGCCGCCCGGGCCATCCGCCGTAATGGTTCCATTCTGCACCAGCTGCTGATTCCGGCCATAGCAGATCAGCGCCCCGATGCCCCGGGTGCCATCCGCATGGATGGCATTGCCGGCCGCCAGCGTGATCTTATTGCCCTCGCCATCGATGCGCATGCCCGCCGCCCCGGTCCCCCTCGTCAGGATATCCGCCTGCTGGGTGATGGTATTGTTGGAGCCATACACATGCAGGCCGATGCCCAGGGACGTGGTATTGCAGACCCCCGGCAGATAGTTTTCTCCCGCCGCATCCCGGGCCGAATAGCCCTGGGTATTCGTGATCACCGCCCCATCCCGGTAGACGGAAAAGCCATAGTAATTCCGCCGATCCAGCTTATAGCCCATATCCTGCATGGCCGCCAGCTCCACCTCCATGAAGCCGGTATAGTTCCCATAGGAAGCATGGCTCATCATACCGCTGGTCTGCATATGGGACAGCTCGGGAACATAAGTCACTATCTCATGTTGAACGCCCTGGGCATCTGTCCATGAATATGTACTGGGCTCCCAGGCATTCACCGGTATGCCGCTGACACCTTCGAAGGTCTTGCCATCCAGCGCCTTCGTCACCTCATCGCCGACAAAGTACGCATGGCCGGCCGTTGGCTTTGCCGCCAGGCTGGCTGTATCATGGATATTATCCATGATGAAATAGTCTTTTTCCTGCAGGGACGGATTGGCTGCCTGCAGCTTGGAAAAATACGCCGAGGTCACGATCTCCTTGCCGGCTGCCGCCCGATTGCCATTCTGATCCTGCAGATGTGACATCCAGCTGTTGTCATCCAGGAATCCGTTAAATTTTTTCAATTCATTGGCATAGCCATTGCTCACATCCATGGGAGCCCTGTTATCCGCATCGTTCTTCCCCACAGCCTCTGTCGAGGCACCGATTCCCAGCGCATGGGCCATTTCATGCCGGATCGTGCCTATGAAATCCGCCGACTGCTCATTCGTAGGCAGAACCGTATCGGCGTCATTGTACCAGCCATAGACAGTGTTCGCCCCATCCACCCCGATGTACTGCCCCACCGTGATCAGGATACCCCCCAGATCCCCCGTGCCGGGAGTCACCTGAGCGGCCGCAGCCGGATCCAGGATCAGCAGGCTTTTTCCCTGCTGCAGTCCCTGGGCCGTATAGTTATACATCACCTCTGCCCCATTGTGATAAACGAACGGACCGGCTGATGCATTCATCAGGCCCGCCTGATTACGCACCAGGATCTGCACCGGTGCACTGTTCTTCGCACCGGCCGACAGCAAATCAGCCCAGTAGCGGACACCGGCCTCCACGCCGGTCTTCAGCGAAGCAGGCAGCGTATAGGTACTGGGCTCAACCAGTTTCCCCCAGCCCTCCCCATCATCAAAGAAAACAAGGGAAAACATATCCCTGCTATTGGAGGAAACCGTACTGGTCGACTGTGCCGCTGCCGGCAGTGAAAGGCTCCCGCTGATTCCCAGTACCACAGCCGCTGCCAGGCAGCGCAAATGTTTCTTTTTGCTCATCTCTGTCGCCTCTTTGTAAAAACCGTCATTCCTCCAGAATATCTTCTATCCCTGAACTTCCCTGTAAAACCTTAACTTTATTATGTGAATTTCCGCGATTGCAAAAATAGCTGTTCGTCGGAATATACTCCAATAAACAGCCATTTATCGTAATATTTGACTGAAATCTTAAGGGGCTGCCGCACGTTGAAAAGCGTTCGGCAGCCCCTTGAGTTTTCACCCTGCAAAGCCCTTATCCTGACATACCATAGCTCAGGCCGCCAGATCGACATTGGCTCCACGATATTTGTTCACAGCATCAGAGGCCTTCATATCCTGCTGATATGGATTATCCTCATTATAGTATTTGATCTGCGTATCCGTTACGCCCCCGGATACATAGGTCCGGCCGCATTCCGGGCAAATCGCTGTCTGCAGACGAACGGAAGCCCGCTGCACCACACCATAATTTTCCCGGGCTTTCGTATAGGCATTCGCGACATGCTCCTGTTCATGTCCCATAACAACGGAGGCTGCGTTGCCCGGATCGATATGGCCAGGAGTCTTAAAGGACACCATTTCATCCGAACCATCCTGATATTTTCGGTTCGCACAGGTCTGGCATTCTGCCGGAGAAGACTCCCGTCCGGCAGCTTTTACCGTCGATTCCCCCGGATTGCGCACAATCGCTTTATCCGTAGCTTCCTGTCCCTTATACAGCGTCTGATATTCCATCCCTGACGTGTAGGAATACGCTGTCGGCGCTATACCAACCGCTCCCATTTTACTTCCCTCCTTCAGGTTTTTCCGCACTTCCTTCTCTTCTTTATGATACCATAGAGCATCCTTTGCGCCAAGCATTCCCCATGATATTTTTTCAATAAGTGCGAAGATTCTACGATTCGCGGACTGCATCCCTTTCACTTGTTTCCGCCCAGCCAAACATGATAGAATAGTTCCGATGAGCTGACTGCCCACCAATTTACGGGCAGTCGTTTTTTTATGTTAAGGAAGTGGTTTTATGAACTGGAAGGTCGTCCTGGCCATTCTGACCTGCAATATTTTATTTATGTCCGCCAGCTATACCATGCTGATTCCGTTTCTCCCCATGTATCTGCTGCAGGAACTCGGTGTTGATGCCGCATCGGTAAATCTCTGGTCCGGTATCGTCTTTTCCTCCACCTTCGTCGTCAGCGCTGTCATGGCGCCGATCTGGGGCCGCATGGCCGATACACGCGGTAAACGCGTCATGGCAATCCGGGCGAGCCTCTTGCTGGCCATCAGCTATTTCCTTGGTGGAATCGTCACCTCCCCGGAACAGCTTACACTCATGCGTATCTTCCAGGGATTTGCAGCCGGCCTTTGGCCGATGGACCTGGCCATCATGACCCTCTATGCTCCGCCAGCACAGCTGGGCCTATGCCTCGGCATCATGCAGGGCGTCATGACGGCTGGCGGTGTCATTGGCCCTCTGCTCGGGGGCATACTGGCTGAAGCCTTTGGCATGCGGGTTTCCTTTTTCCTCGCAGCCATCGGCCTCTTCATCAACTGCCTGGTCTTTATCTTTGTCATCAAGGAACCACCCGCCCCCGTAAGTGCGAATGCCAGCGCAACAAAGGAAAAAACTCCACCAGCGCTCTGGCGGATTCCCCGCATCCGAAAGCTGCTGCTCTGCGCGGCCCTGGTGCAAATGGTGATTCTGATTCTACAGCCTATTCTTACCACCTATATCACCGAGCTCGCCGGCGAGCTTCCGAATCTCATCTTCATATCGGGGCTGGTATTTTCGCTTGGCGGCATTGCCGGTGCACTGGCGTCTCCGTTCTGGGGCCGTCTCGGTCAACGCTGCGGCTTCTTCAAGACCATGGCTGTTGCCTTGCTCTGTGCCGGAATTTCCATTATTTTGCAAGGTCTTCCTCACGATCTCTATCTGTTCGCGGCCATGCAGTTTGTCGGCGGGCTGTTCTTCTGCGGCATCCATCCTTCCATCAACGCCGTGCTGGCTGCCAGTACCCCACCGGAAGTCAAAGGCCGTATTTTTGGCCTGCTGTTCTCAGCGCAGCAGGTCGGCTCTATGGCCGGCCCGATTCTCGGGGGACTCATCGCGACAGTCTGCGGTATGCAATACGTCTTCTTCAGTGCCGGCGTGATCCTGATTTTCCTGAGCCTGCAGGTTTACCGCCAATTCATTGTTCCCGCAAATGCCTGATTCTATGCAAAAACGGTGTCTGACACAAAATTGAGTCCCTCCATCTGTGGCAAACACCGTTTTTTATCGTTCATTCCGGCTGCAAAAAATGCTGCAGCATCTGATAAAGTTCCTCACGGTTAATCGGCTTTGCAATATGCCCATTCATACCAGCCGCCAGAGCCTTTGAAACATCCTCGACAAAAGCATCTGCCGTCACGGCCAGTATCGGCACCTGCTTTGCATCGGGTCTTTCCAAGGATCGGATAGCCCGGACTGCCTCATAGCCATTCATGACCGGCATCTGGATATCCATGAGGATCATATCGTAAAATCCCGGTACAGACTGCTGAAATTTATCCAGGGCCTGTTTACCGTTTTCAGCAACTTCCACCCTGGCCTGCGTACTCTTCAACAGCTCTGCCGCTACCAGCTGGTTCACCTCATTATCCTCTACCAAAAGAATCCGCCGGTTGGCAAACACATACCCCTGGCCAGCAGGCGGTCCTGTTCGATTGGCGGCCGGCAAAGATTCCGACGAAAGCGCCAGTGGTAAGGCAACCGAAAACAAAGTTCCCTCACCCGCTGTACTCGTAACAGAAATCTCCCCGTTCATGAGCTTTACAAGATTATGCGCAATAGAAAGCCCCAGTCCACTGCCGCCAAATTTTTGAAAGGTATTTGCCGATTCCTGCTCAAACGGTCGGAACAGACGCCGCTGAAATTCCTCTGCCATCCCAATACCTGTATCGGCCACCGAAAATTGAATATACAGTCGTTCCTTATTCATGCTTTTCTTGCGGAAATGCAGTGTTACCATCCCCGCCGGCGGCGTAAATTTAACGGCGTTGGAAAGCAGATTGACCAGAATCTGCGTGATTCGCTTGCTGTCGCCAAGCAGCGGCGGTATACCCGCCAATTCATTGACCACCTTGAACGCAATGTCCTTATGCCGACATTGTTCTTCATATATATCCAAAATTGGCTGCAGCATCTGCTGAAAATCAAAGGGCTGCGACGCAATCTTGAGACGCTGATGTTCAATGGCCGACATATCGAGAATATCGTTGATAATATTCAGCAGCAGCTTTGAGGCCTGCTCTATTTTCGTCAGATAATCATCCAGCCGCAGCGCATCGTGAAGATTCTGGTGTGCAATCGCTGTCATGCCAATAATGGCATTCATCGGAGTCCTGATTTCATGACTCATGCGGGACAGGAAATCACTCTTGGCCCGATTCGCCATATTTGCCTGGTTGATTGCCTCAGACAACTGATGATTCCGCGCGTGCAGCAAGGTGATATGCCGCCGGTTTGACACAATTGCTGCCGCTACAATCAGGATGATCAGAACAATCAGCGCCGCTGCAATCTTGATAGTCAACGCATATTTGTAGAAAAAATCCGTCCAGGAAAGAGCCACACCAGCCGAAGATGTATTTTTAAATACAATTCCCTGGATATCATCATTCGAAAGTGCATCCATATACTTATTGAGGATGGTCATGAGCCGCGGATCTATATCACTGCGCCCAGCCGCATAAAAAAGTCCGCCCATCTGCTTGGACACATCCCATATTGCCATATCCTCAAATTCCGGATGCTGAAGCATCGCACTGATGATATAGGAATTCTGAAACGCCGCATCGGCCTCCCCGCGCCGAACCGCCCGAAAACAGTCTGCCAGCGTCGGGTAATAAACAATTTTGAACTGCGGATAATTCTCCTGCAGGAAGGCAGCACTGCCCTTGATTTCCGTTGGGATGGCCACCGTATAGGCCTCATGGATATTAAAAGTACGGTTCTGCAGCCCCGCAAAAGCCCGGTTGTTGTCAATATAACCATGAGACAGGACAAGCTCCGGATCCTGGCGACGCTGCCGGGTTGCTACCACAGCTATGAAGAGATCAATATCCGCTTTCCGCTCCTTCAGCGCCGCAACAGAGCTGTCCTGCCGGATGGGAACAAACGCAAAATGCAGTCCGCTCTTTTTTTCGATAAGACGGAACAAGTCAATGAGAATTCCCTCAATCTGCTGCGTATGCGCGTCCTGATAAACCAGCGGATACCAGTCAGTATAACAGCCAATACGAATCACATGCTCCTCATTGATATAAGCGATTTCGTCCCGGGTAAGTGCCGGAACCTCCCCCGCACTATAGCGTCCGTAATATTTTTCGAAAGTTTCAGACAAAAAATTCGGATGCTCATACATACTCTGCTCCATAGCCCGATTCAACTCATCTAAAATTCCTGTCTGATTATCCTTGCCGGCTGCCACATAAAAAGGCGCATACCGCGTAGTCGCCACCATACGGTATCCCTGTATCCGATAAAGGCTGGACAGGGCTACTGCGTCAATCTCCCCGGCATCCAAAGCCGCCAGTGCCTGCTGATAGCCCGGAAAATCAATCTCCGTAAAAGTAAAGCCATGTGCCTGCGCATATTCCCGGGCCGCAAGCATCTGAAAGGAGCCCGGTGTTCCGCCAATGCGGATATTTTTCATATGCGCATAATCATCATAGTAAATCGTATCATTTGCATTGGACACATAAAGGCCGCTCACTGCCGTTCCTATCGCATGCGCCGGATATTCATACAAACGGCTTTCCCGTTCAGAGGTTTTCATCACAGGTGCGATAAAATCAATCTCGCCTGTTGCCAGCTTTTCCTCCAGTTCCCTGCGGCTGCCATTGACGAATTCATATTGCCACCCGGTATAGCTGGCTGCCTCCTCAAAATATTCAACACCCATCCCGTAGTATGAGCCATCCTCCCGCTGCATGATAAAACCCGGATGATCCGTATAACCGACGCGGACAAGCCGGGCCCCCTGGGCTGCGGTAGACGCGCCTTCCGGCAGCAGCAGGCAGCCAAGGCAAACGATCAACAAAAAACGCCATACAATTTTCATGAAGACTCCAATCCCTGAAAAAGCATGCTGCAGTCTACGCCGCCGTCCCGGCCCGGCAGTTTCCGTCACACTTTTTCAGAAATAGCTTTGAAATTTTCCCGTTGTTTTCATTGTATTGCAAAGCAATGAATTTTTCAATTCCTATGTTTTTCCGGCAAAGGCTCTCTGCCAACCGGATAAAGATGCTGCAACTTTACCCGGAGAATGCGCTTGAGCGAGGCATCGATACGTTCCTGGCTGATTATGCCGTCCCGAAGCGCCTGCAGCACTCCATGATAAACCTCCCGGGCATGATCATAGCCATGTGCCACCATCAGGATATCCTCCCCCGCCTGCACGGCCTTTACCCCTGTATCATGAAAGCTGTAATGTTTGGAAAGCGCCCCCATTTCCATAGCATCCGTGATAATGACACCCTGCCAGCCAAACTGCCGGCGCAGCAAATCCGTCACAATCACAGCTGATAAACTGGCGGGATACTCTTTGTCCAGGGCCGGATAAGAAATATGCGAGACCATGATAAAATAATCCTCCGGAGGATATTTTGCCATCACACGCTGGAATGGCAGTACATCTTCTGTCAGCAATGTCTTTTTATCCGCGGCTACAACCACACTGTCTAAATGCGAATTCTTATGCCCACGCCCGATTCCCGGAAAATGCTTGAGGGCATATATCATATGTTCCTGCTCATAGCCAGCGGCTGCCTGCTCAACAAAAGCAGCAGCGACCTTTGCATCTTTACTGAAAGAACGCTCCCGTCCAGACCCCACATCAGCCACAGGAGCAAAATTCACATTGAAGCCCAGCGACCGCAGACGCTTTGCCGTTTCCACCGCTGATTTTCTGGCGTTTTCCGGTTGCCCGGTACGCCCGATTGCCTCCTGCGATGGCGGTGGCGTAAGCTGGTCCTGCATCCGGGACACAAATCCGCCCTCCTGATCCACACTGATAAACAGGGGGATTTTCTGTCCATACTTCGCCTGCAGTTCCTGATTTAACTTCTGCACCTGTTCCTGCGTCTCCATATTGGCATCATAGAGAATGATGCCCGCGGGCCTGATCTCATCCAGCAACGCCTTGCTCTCTGCGTCCAGGGCAGGCCCATGCAGGCCCAGAATCATCATCTGTCCGACCTTTTCCTCCAGACTCATCCCAGCAATCATACGATCCGCCGGCTGCTCGATATCTGCCGCCGGATTCTTTTCTCCGGCAGCGACGACTGACGTAGTCATACCTATAACAATCAATACCCATGCAGTACACAAGCACCGCAATAGTAAAGCACATCTGTAGCCACAAAATTTCACAGCTTATCCTCCCTTTGACTGACCATTTCCTGACAAAGCCTTAACCAACATTTCATGTGCGTTGCACCGGCACAGTCCCTTTTTGTAAAAAAGCAAGCACCGTTTCTCTAAATTCCTTATAATAAGGCTTTTCCATCAGCATCGCATGCGCCGCCCCATCGACAATCACCAATTGCGAAGCCGGATTATGCAGGCTCTGGTAGGCTTCCCGGCAAAGCTGCGGCGAAACATAAGGGTCCAGGGACCCGGCAATGATCAGCACCGGTGCCTGGATTGCTGCCGTTGGAATCAGTCGCTGTTGTGGTGCGGTCATGAGATCGCGCCGCCCGCCATTGGGACTGCAATCCTGATCATACCGCCAGCAATTCGCCAAAAACGTATTGGCAACGGCCGGCTCAACAATCGATGTATCTATGGTGTGATCCGCCCGGGTCTGAAAATCCCCCGCTGCATGCAGCCAGGTATTATCGTTAAAGGGCTTCGTTACTGTCTGTTCTCCCAGGCCGGCTACAATCGGCGCATAGAGCACCAGCCGCCGGACCATCTCCGGGTGCCGGGCCGCAAACCGTCCACTGGTCACCGTTCCCCAGCTCCAGCCCAATACATCCATGTTTTTCCGCCCCTGTCTGTGCAAAATGAGCTGCACAGCCGCAGCCACATCCTCGGACGCATAATCAGAATTCGGTAAAAAACCATCAGCAACCGCCTCCGACTGACCAAAGCCCGCAATATCCAGCAGCCACACCTCAAAACCATGCCGGGCCAAAAAACGGGCCAGACTGTAATCCCCATAATCGACATCGAATTCATGTGAGGAATATGTTACGCCATGCACCAATAGAATGGGTTCCTTTATCCCCCCATCATCCAAACGATAGCTTTCGAGATGCAAATGCACGCCAGCCCGCTCCAGCGGAACAGTCTCCCGGACCATTTGTGCCGCCATTCCGATGGATGAAAATACCAGCAGGCTCACAAATACGGCGCAAAGCGATAAAAGCCTGCGCCGCAAAAGTTTCTGATTCATTCCAATACGCTCCTTTTTTCCCTGACAATCCCGCATGGGAGATTGCCTTATTTTTTGATCCAATAATTGATGCGAATGATATCTCCCGTGTGGACCGTGCCTGTTACCAGCTGTTCATTGAGCTCACGGATACCTTCAGTGAACTCACGGATTTCACGTTTTCCATACGTATTTTTCTGCATGTATGCAGCGGCTATGGACTGCAGGGTATCCGAGGCCTGTACCGTATAAGAAGCCTCAACCAGCACATAATCAACTTCAGCCGCCTGGCAATTCGCTGTCATAAGCAGGAACGCTGCTGCTATCATCATAAATATCTTTTTCATGATCTATCGCATCCTTATCTGCAGTAAATTTATCTTTCTCTTATGTTCCTTATACGCTGCAGATCCCAACGCGTTACAAACTTTCTGCACAAAATCTCAGGTTTTTTCCTGTCGCCTGACATACCTCTGAAACCTCCACATGGGATAGTAAATTCGCCAAAAAACGCGACTTTCCTTCCCGCCAATTCATATCCCGGCGAGTCTTTTCCGCATAAAAAAAGACAGAGCCACAGGATCTGCAACTCTGCCTATTTCTCTATCTATGCCAGGACCGTTCTTTATCTACGCCGACGATGGTACTCCGCATCAAAATAACTGCCATTCCGGATATCATCCGTCATCCCCGCATAAGGTGCCTCTGCGATGACCTCCTCATTATCCTGACCGGCCTTTCCCATATACGTGATCTTAGCGAATTCCGGTACCAGATACTTGGGATAGTTTTCATATTTTTCCCGTGACTCTTCCATGAGCGCAATATGCTCATTCTGGAAGCATACCGTGATCTCCGGATGCTCCTGTACCCACTTCGGGAAAAAGATCACACCGTGCATCTTATTTTCATTTGGCATGAAATCAAGCGCTACATCCGTACCGGTCGGCTCTGTCCAGGTCACCTTGAAAACACCATCGGTAAGCTTCACGATATCAGCCTGCTGGTTCCGCACCCAACGCCCGGCAACCATCCCGCCATGTATACGGTAATCTACAGTGTGGTCATTTTTAGCATACCACTCGTATTCCCAGCCATTATCGTAGGTGTAAATAAAGTGTGTTCCTAAAAAATCATCCAGTTCCTTAAATTCCATATTTCAAAACTCCTTTAACCATATAATCATGTATTTATTTACATGTTCTACATTTCCAATGATAACTTCAATTTTTCGTTATGTCAAGAAAAATCATGTAAATAAATACATGTATTCCAATGAAAGCTATGCTATACTGGAAGAAAGAAGCAATGAAAGGAGCCTGCATATGGCACAAAAAAATGTTTTGAAATACATTATCCTTGGTTTACTGGCCCAGCAGGAGCTGGCTGGCTATGACATCAAAAAATTATTTGAGGGTGAGCTGGGAGATTTCTGGTATTCCAATCACAGCCAGATCTATCCGGAACTCCAGCGTATGGAAACCGGCGGAATCATTGATTCCTTCAGCAAAACCATCGGGCAGAAGCTGGAAAAAAAGTTCTACCGGATTACCGATAGCGGCAAGGCACTGCTGCGGGAATGGCTCCAGGAACCGCTGGGAGATGTTGCCCCCACCCGCGATGAATTCACCATGAAGCTCTATCTGATCCAGGACGCTGCCGATCCGCTCATCCCCGAACTTTTTGCTGAGGAAATCGCCCGCCACGAAGAAAAATACCAATACCTGCAGGCCCGCTGGCAGCAGCTCTTCGCAACTGAAGAAGCTCAGCAACGCCATTACGGACACGCGCAGATCCTTCAACAGGCCATCCTGAGAGAAAAACAGCGCCTCACCTGGCTGCATCGTGAAGTCAAAAAGCTGTCCCATGAAAAATAAGAAAATGAACTGCCCCCCATAAGTTAGACCTAGAAAATCTAACTTATGGGGGGCAGTTCAATTTCCAGCAGCTAAATGTTTGTCATTATGTTTTAATGTCTTTAGTCAAAATTGGTCCAAAATCTTAACAAACAGTGCGGTAGCATGCGTATGGCACTGCCAGTGTGCTTTTGCTCAAATGGTATTGCCTCTTTGTGCCGTTAAAGTTACGGTTACATCTGCACCTTCCGGGCGCATTTCCTTCCATGGCTTATATTCTTCAGAATTCCACCATGCATAAAAGCTTTTCTTGCTGGGCCATTCCTGAATGATTACTAAATCTGCTTTTCCATCACCAAAGGCACTATGCTCAACATCTTCAACCTGAATGCCTTCAAATTTGAATTTTCCTCCATACTTTACGACGCTTGGAATGTGCCCATGGACATATTCCATAAACTTCTCACGATTGGAAATCTTTACTGTGATCACAGCATATGCCGTACCCTCTTCCGGGACCTGGAAGATACTATTCTTGTTGTTTTCTTCAGCAATGGTGTTCATAATTTCAGCCTCCTGTACACTTCGCAAATTTATTCTAAACATATCCTGACAGATTACGGTTTCTCTTTTTTGTTGATATCGCTGTTTATTTCAGGCATCGCTGCAATACGAAAGCTACATTTTCACCAAAACGCTGAATGGTCTTGATCCCCTCTTCATCCTGCATTGCCTCTCCCGGGGCTTGGCCAAAAACAATATTCCAGTAAATGGAGCCGGGCACAATCATATCATTGGAGAGATAGAACATCATCATTTCCTGCAGGGCCGTGGTGCTGCCGCCTCGCCGGGCAACGGCAACAGGGCCGCCTACCATCCGGGAGAGGAAATTCCCCTGCTGGGCAGAGGCCATAGCGATGCGCTGCAGCGCTGTCATAAGCTGGGCGCGTACTGTTCCCCAATACACAGGCCCGCCAACAATAAGGCCATCCGCATTCCTGATTTTTTCAATGATTGCCGCAAATCCGTCATCTTCGCTGCTGAAATCCATAGCATCATGGAGCTTCATGCCGGCCAGAGAAAGCACTTCTGTTTCAATGCCGGCTTTTTCTATTGTCCCGGCACAGGCACGCAGTACCTGGACAGTATTTCCCTCTGCATTAGGGCTCCCACTAAGTAAAATCACCTTTGCCATGATATAGCTCACTCCTTTTTCTTTAAACCCATATTCCAGGCATTTCCTATTTTATCCCCTAAAGCATGATACTCCGTGGTAATCTGCCCCAGCAGAATGGGGTTCAACTTAGTAAAATCCATTTTCCCCCGGGTAAGAATGGATTCATCTGCATAAATATCGACGATGCTGCCAACGAAAGTTTCATTCAGCCCATTTACATCAGATTTTTCCAAACGACATTCCACATTCAAAAGAAAATCCTCTATCATCGGTGCATTTTCCGATGTACCATAGAAGCATTTGAAGAGCTGTGACTTATCCGTTGTTTTGCCGGAAACAAGACCGCAATAATCTACCAGTACAGCATACTGTACTGAGGGAAAAGCCACACTGAAAACACCATTTTCCTTGATGCCGGCGGTCGTGTAATGATTTCCGATTGTGACGGCAATCCTGGGCGGCGTGTGGCTTACCATGCTGATCCAGGCGGCTGTCATGAAATTGATTTTCCCCTTGATTTTTGTACCGATCAGGGCCACTGGCATGGGATATCCCACAATGCCGCTGCCTAAATTTATCCGACTCATATATTCTGTCCCTCCGCTTTCACATAGTTTACCGTCTCTGCCCGGCGGGCCGGAGCTTTTCCATTGGGGACCTTTTTATAGCCAAGCGCAATTGCGATATAAGGCTTGTATCCCTCTGGCAGTTTTTCCGCCTCACCATTATAGGCCGCTTTGTGCAGTTCATCCTTTGCACAGGGGAAAGCCCGCACAGATACCTTGCTTTCGTCTGACACAGCCTTCTTTGAATCAGCCGCCCCACACCCCAGGCAAAAAAGAGCCATCATACATAGGATTCCGATAGCTATTCCTTTTTTCATAATATCACGCCCTTTAGCTTGTATGTACAACCATCTAAGAAGAAAAACTACTTAATACTTCATGAAAAGCTTACTTTCCTTCCAGGCGTAATGCTGCCTTCCAGGAATCCTCTGTAAGCTGTTGACTCATCTTCGTTCCCAATACATCAGCATACCGATAATATAAACGCTCCCATGCCGCTTTGATTTCTCCCAGCAATGCCTTCCCCTCTTCTGTTGGGTCCAAAAATACTGCTTTTCCCTCGGTGCGACGGGCAAGCAATTTTTTTGTTTCCAGCTTATCCACAAAACGAGTGATGGTCGACGGTGTCAGTTGCAGATATTCACTGATTTCCTTCTGCATAAGACCAGGTTTCTCGCAAATCAACATGATGATAAACGCATAGTTTGGTGCCAAACCCGTTTTTTTGAATTCTTCTTCAGCAATTCCCGTTAATACACGAGCTAAGGAATTTGCGGTGAAATACAGGCAGCCCTGCAATAAATGATGAACCATAATGCTCCTCTTTTCATTGATTGTACATACAAATTATACAAAAAGCCAACAGGAACTGTCAAGCCTAAAAATTTCTCTAACGAAAATTTTTATCTGAAACTATACCTCTGTTGGCTCCTGCAGTCCAAGCTTGCGCTTCCAATACCGCGAATATACAGCGCCTAAAGGATTATGCGCCAGCAGACGGTCCTTGACGACAAGCGTTGTCACCGGCCCCGGGCAGTTCTGATTGAAAATTGCATCATGCCCCACACAGAGCCCGCAAGATATATAGAGCTCCGTCCCTTTCTCCGCCAATAAACGTGCCTGCAGCTTCGGATTGCACATTGCCTCATGCTCCAATTCTGGTTTCACCTGCTGCAGTCCGAGTTCCTTCTTTGCCACGCTGCAGGCCTTACAGCAAACACTGTAAAATTCAAAGCCTGCCTGCTTGTAAAACCTGGCAATCACCCGGGCTTCAGCATGCAGGCCAATGCAAAAGGCCATACCAAGTGTCTTATATCCCATAGCCTTCGCAAACTCTGCGGTTTCCTCCAAACGGGTGATATTACTGTAAAAGGTTCCCTCAACATAAGCAGCGGCCTGCATGATCTTCTTCTCTTCCGCACTATAGGCGGCCAAAACCTCCTCTGCTGCAATGCCACTGCAATTGACCCCCTTGGTATAACAGCTGTGTGTCGGACACTCTGCGCAATCACATTTCATTTCCGCGTTCCTCCTGTTCGTTTTTACTGTCTCCGGCTTTTGCAGCATGACGATATTCCAAATATTCGAGAAAACGCTGCACCGCTATTCCTATATGTCCCTTCCGTCGTAAGGCCAGCCCGATGTCACGATAAGCCGGAACATCCAATTCCCGTGTAAGAATATGATACGGTATACGCTGCAGGATCAGCTGCGGCAAAATGCTGATCCCCAGTCCGCTCTCCACCATGGACATGATGGCATAGTCATCCCAGGTCTTGAAACGGATGCGCGGCTGCACACCATGCTCCGCAAAAATTGCGGCGGCATCTGCCTCTCCGCCTTTTTCAAGCATCATGAAAGGATATTCCTGCACGGCGCTGAGGGGAACCCGGTCATATACCGCCAGCGGATGATTCTCTGGTAAAACGAGCAGCTGTTTGTCCTTTTCCAGGAACTGCACTGTGAAATCGCCATGCACCGGCAAGCGTAAAAAGCCGCAATCGACGCGCCCCTCCTGCAGCCAGGTCTCGATCTCCCCATAGTCTCCCAATAAAAGCTCATAATCAATATTCGGGTAATCCTGCTGAAAGTGCTGGATCATCCCAGGCAGCCAATGCGTTGCCACACTGGAAAACGTTCCAATGCGTATCACTCCGGAACGGAGCTCATGCAGTGCATCGACCTGAGCCTGCAGATTCTGGTATTCGATACAAAGACTTTTGGCATAGGGCAGCAGCGCAACGCCGGCAGAAGTCAGCCGAACGCCGGCCCGGCTGCGCTCCAAAAGGGACACCTTCCATTCACTTTCCAGATCATGGATCATGCGGCTGATTCCCGATTGCGAATACTTCAGCACTTCAGCGGCCCGTGTAAAACTTCCATATTCTACTGTCTTTAAAAAAGCCATGTATTTCAGCAAATTCATATCCATCGTACAGCCTCATCTATCTGTTTTTGAACGATTTATTTCATGCTACCGCAAAGCATAGCAAAATACAAGCCTATCCCCGCCCCAGTAATTGCCTGCGTTCGCATGCAGTCCAAATGTTAAATCTGTTTTTGTCATGAAAGTAATGACAATTATTCGTTTTTCATATTTTAATATCTGTGCTAAATTAAAGCAAGAGAAAAATATTGCATTATAGAAAGAAGGCCTCTTCTGTGAAGAAAAAAATATATTTCTTATTGTCCATGATAATTTTCGGTGCAGTGGGCATTTTCGCTAAATTCATCGCCCTGCCCTCCAGCCAGATTGCCCTCTGCCTCAGCACAATCGGCACATTTGCACTGGCCCTTGTCCTGCTTGTGCAGCGAAAATCCTTTCCCTGGCGGCACATAAAAAGAAATCTGGGATATCTGCTTGCCGCCAGTCTGCTATTGAGCGGCAATTGGATTTTCCTTTTCAATGCCTACAAAGAAACAACGATTGCCAACGCCGCCCTGAGCTATTATTTAGCGCCGGTGCTCGTCATCATCGCTGCCCCCTTCCTGCTCGGCGAAGCTTTTTCCCGCAAAAAGGCCCTCTGTGTTGCCACCGCCCTGCTTGGCCTATTTCTCATTCTACATGACAACAACACCGCTGGTGCAAACAACCATATGATCGGCATTCTCTACGGATTCCTCGCAGCTGTTTTCTATGCAGCGCTGACACTGGTCAATAAATTCATTACCGCATTGGATGGACTGACCAACACCTTTCTGCAGCTGCTGCTTTCCGCTCTCTTTCTGGCAGCCTACACCCTGTGGACCGGCTCCGCTGACATCACACAGCCTGCGATACAGGATATATACCTGCTATTGATTCTCGGCATCTTTCATGGCGGCATCGGCTTCTATTTGTTTTTTACCGGAATGGCGGGCCTGGATGGGCAGAGCATTGCTGTCCTCAGCTATGCAGATCCCCTCACCTCACTCC
Organism: uncultured Selenomonadaceae bacterium; assembly: GCA_964520975.1. GTDB lineage: Bacteria > Bacillota > Negativicutes > Selenomonadales > Selenomonadaceae > CAZFPA01. The sequence continues at coordinate 38,044 of CAZFPA010000011.1, forward strand.
TCTTATCCCTGGTTGTCCTGAACGAACCAATGCAGGGAATACAGCTGCTTGGAGCGGCATTGCTTTTTGCCGCGATATGGATTGCCGAACGCAGCACCCCACAGACCGGACAACCTGGAGCGACTCCACTGCAAAGCTAAGAAACTACCAGCATTTTTACCACCGCGAAGTATTCGCGAACAGCATAGTTCAGACGCATGGCCCAGGCACTTTTCCCCGGGATTCCTTCCACAGCCGAGAAATACTGTGCTGCAAGGCGGCATGCCCGGAAAATATGGTAATCACTCGTTACAATCCCCACACATTGCGGTGTCCGCCCTGTTTGTTCCAGCAATCGCTTACTGTTGCACAGGTTTTCCTGCGTCGTCCTCGACTGCTCTTCCAATAAAATGCGCTGCGCAGGAATGCCCGCGGCCACGAAATAGCTCTTCATGGCTGCAGCCTCTGTGATATCCTCGCCCGCTCCCCGACCGCCAGATACGACCAGCAACGCCCCCGGAGCCCGCTCACTATACTTCACCGCCGCTTCCAGGCGATCCTGCAGCGTGACAGATGGCTGGGTGCCATTGACCTTTGCCCCCAACACGATAATGGCATCCACTGCCCCCGATGGCTTCGCCGCCATTGCCTGGAACACAAAAAACTCTACAAACAAAAAGCTGCCCAAAAATGCCAGCAATACGCCCTTAAGGATTCGCACGCCATAGGCCTGGCTACCCCTGGCACAGGCATAAAAACAGATCATTCCTCCGACACCGGCAATTGCCCCGGCCAAAAAGCGAAGCTGCCATACAAATCCCATGAGCAATAAACCACCCAAAACCGCCATGATACCCAAAAGGAAGAGGTAGGCCCGCCCCCTTTGTCTTCTAAAAAACATGTATCGCCTTCATCCTTTCCTGAAACAAAAATGCTTTCTATACGATAAACCGCTGTGTTTTCTACGCATTCTTGCTTTCTCATTATAACGCCATTGCTCAAGATTTCGCAAAACGAACGCATTCTCATCACCATGCGTTCCATCCGTGCCCGCCAACAACAAAGATGATAGACGATATCATACCCTCTGTCCATAAAAAAAGCAGGAAAACAAAAAGCCTTTATCGCTTATCTGTTTTCCTGCTGAGCTTACCGGTTATTTCAAATTTGCCTGAAAGAACGCATCGATCTTATCAAAAGGAGTACGCTGTGCATTCAGCTTTTGCCGCTGTGCATACCGCTCATCCGGTCCCACAGCATCGAAATACCCATACGTCATAACACGGCTCATATCATACATCGTCGATGTAACCGTAGCTTTGATACGCGTATCCATGGCAGCAGCATTCAGCGCCATGCCGCCCCAGCCGCAAATCCCGATGATGCCAACACGCTCCGGATCCACATTATCCCGCGTTGACAGATAATCTACCGCCGCTGAAAAATCCTCGGTATTGATTTCCGGAGATGCCACATCCCGCGGTGTTCCCCCGCTTTCGCCCGTAAAAGACGGATCAAACGCAATCGTCAGATAGCCACGTTCCGCCATTTCCTGCGCATAAAGCCCGGAAGATTGTTCCTTTCTGCTTGGCTATGAGCTCATTGTTTCCGAACAATCCCTCAAGGCCGACTTTCCCCGCTGGTGCGGGGATCGCATTGATCAGCTGCGTTTTACCGGGTTCACGAACCTATTCTATAATGGCACCGTCTTTGTCAAAAGTGGCCTTGGCCTGTTGCTATCCTTTGAACATCTTGCAACCGAAACCGCAGAGCTTTGCTTTCGTCCGCTCACGCCCGTATTGGCGAATAAAATGTATATCGTTTGGAAAAAATACCAGGTATTCACACCAATTGCTGAAATCCTGCTAAAAGCCCTGCAGAAAAATTTTGCCAAGCCCGCAATATAGGGACAAACAAAATAAAACATCTTGCGAAAATAGGTTGAAAGCGTCTCAAACTATTTTTACAAGATGTTTTTTATTTACCTGCCAATTCAGATATAGTGGCCCTTAGCCATTATGTGGCTGTTCATTGAAATATTTTTTGTCCAGAATCTCACACATCTCAAAGACAAGTGCATCACAGTGCTCTTTTTTGACCAGGCCTTTATCCTTCGCCATTGCCAAAAGTGCTGCACAGTCTGTGGCCGCATGACGCTGCCGAAAATCCTGTATCTCCCGTAGTGCCGCTTCCTTGCCTGCTCCATTCATCCCAAGAAGCATCAGCGCACCGCTCAATGCTCCGCAGGTCGAGCCATGCAGCATGCCCGAGCCAAAAAAATTTCCCAACGCCTGTGCTTTTTGCTCGGTCAGGCCGACCGCCTTCGCAAACGGACACAGCAACGACTGCGCACAGTTAAAATGGACATCCGTCCGCTGCCGCAATTTCTTTACTTCATCTAAGTGATTCATAAAAAACTCCATTCTTCTGCTGTATACATAATCTTAGTGCAGCAGCTCGTTTTCTTTTGCCAAAATTGCCAATGCTGCGGTGCAGGCCGGACAATCACAGTATTCAGCCCCGGCTGCCTTTCTTTTGTCATTTTATCCAGCCTCCTATATTCGTTTTATAAACGACCCGTGTAATACTTAAACTTCCGCCATTTTCCTTCAAAATATTTCACCCTAAGACTATATGAAAGAACCCTCCCTGTCAAGCCTTGCTGCTCATAAATTAATCTAAATTTAATCGAATTGCCACATTTCTGACACAAGATATCACTATGCTGAAACTATAGAAAAGTACAAACAGAAAGGCGTGATATACATGACAGATACATTCATGAAAACTATGAGCAACAAAGTTCCTGAAATTACAATCCTTTTTTGGATCACCAAGATTCTCACCACCGGTATGGGCGAAGTATTTTCTGACTACGTCTTCTTCAATAAGGCCTTTCTCAAGGAGCACGTCTTATTAGCTGGCGCTGCCGGCCTCGTCATTACCATTTTAATACAGATGCTGGCCCATCGCTATATCGTGTGGCGCTATTGGCTGGCTGTCGTTGCGGTAAGTATCTTTGGCACCATGTTTGCCGACTATATTCACGATGGGCTGAATCTTGATTTCATGGAATCCACTCTATTATTCCTTGGCTTCCAGTGCACGATATTCCTTTTTTGGTACGCAACAGAAAAGACCCTGTCTATCACCAGTCTCTATACGCATCGGAGAGAATTTTTCTACTGGGCAACCGTACTTGGAACTTTTGCCCTGGGAACTGCGGCCGGCGATTTCACTGCTGATGGCTTAGGCTGGGGAACACTCACCTCAGGAATTGGTTTTACTGTGCTTATCCTGGTACCGGCATTCGGCTACCGCTATCTGCACTGGAACAGCATTTTCGCCTTTTGGTTTGCCTACATCATGACCCGCCCTCTCGGTGCATCATTTTCTGATTGGATGGCGCGAGATCTTGGCTGGGGAACAGGTCCAGTCAGCCTGGCCCTGACCCTTCTGATTCTTCTGCTTGTAGGCTTCCTTGCCTATCAGCAAAATACGGCAGATAAATCCAGTCATCTTGTTTCCCCGTCAGAGGCAAACCGATAACGCCTTACACCAGGCGCACTTTTCCATTTCGCCCAAATTTTCCAGGAAGTATTTTATCCGGGCTTTGCCCTTGTACCAGCGGTTGCTAGCTGGAAATCCCCTTACGGACAACCTGTCAACACACAATAACAGAAGCTTGAACCCGGCCATTTGCAGAGTTCAAGCTTCTATTATTATCTCTTCATAAATTTCTTCCACCGCTATATTTTTTCGTACATTCAGTCTTGCAATATCCAGGTTAACCAGGTTTCACGAAATCACCTTTTCATTTAACCTGGTTATTTCTTCTGAAGTGCCTCATCGAGTGCTTTGGCAAGTGCAAGGTCTGACTGCGGGTTCTCCCCGGTAATCAGTTCGCGATCACGGATGACATGGCTCTTATACATACCAGCATTCACGATCGTACCACCTGCCATCTGCAGTGCCTGCTCAATATGGAAAGGCATCTGCGTACCTTTATGCAGTTCTCCCGGCCACTCCTCCAGGTCCGAAAGCATCGTCATCTGATAGCCTTCATAGATCCAATCTTTTGACGCCAGCTGAGCGCCTTTGACATCATCGGCGGCAATCGTCTGACGGAACGATGCAGCCTGTGGCAAGGCAGCAAGCAGTGCAACCGGACCATGGCAGATTGCGGCAGTCGGCTTATTCTGTTTGTGGAAATAACGCAGCGCAGTCCCCAGTTCTTCATCCTGCATGAGATCTGTCATTGGCGCATGTCCACCAGGGATGAAGATCGCATCAAAGTGCGCGAGCTCTTCATTGGCTTTCTTGAGAGAAATGACCGGCAGTTTCTCCGTAAACGCCTGTGCCTGCGCCCGCTCTGCTTCGCTGCCGCCAAAGAACTTTGCACTATTGGAACTGGCATCCATGACTGGGCGCGCTCCACTTGGCGTAGCCATGATGATCTCATAGCCCTGCTTGGCCAGATATTGTGCTGGGACAGCCAGCTCATTCAAATAAAAGCCAACGTCCATTTTCGTTCCATTTTTCAGTGCCATCGTCTGCTGGCTCGAAGCCACCAGCAATATGCGCCCTTTTGCCGCTGCCTCAGCCGTATGTCCGGTAAAGAACGGCATCGTGAATACCATCGCCATAACCACTAAAAATAATTTTTCCATTCGGGTCACTCCTCCATATACTCATATTCACATTGTCTTACTGTTTTCATTTTATCACCTCGAAAAGTACAGACAAGTACGCACTTTCAAGTACAATAGGATCCAAAAAGATACCATGGATATTTACGCTATACAAAAGTAACGATATAATATAAAGCAACATCATGAAATCAGAAAGGATCCTTTATCATGCCAAAAGAACCATGTTTCCACTGTCCTGTTGAGGCAACTCTTTCCGTCATAGGAGGCAAATATAAGGCTATCATTCTCTGGCATCTCATCGACAGCACGCTGCGCTTCAGCGAACTGCGCCGCTTCCTCCCCCAGGCCACGCCCAAAATGCTGACACAGCAATTGCGTGAACTTGAAGCCGATGGCATCATTCATCGTGAGGTATACCCTGTTGTCCCGCCCAAAACCGAATACAGCCTGACACCCTATGGGAAAACCCTGAATCCCATCGTACAGGCGATCTGTGACTGGGGACGTGATCATATGACCGATCAGATCCAGTGAGACACTTTGCCTCGTGCAGTATCTTTTCGGTAACTATAGTACTTAAAAGTGCATTCTTCACAAAATAAATCCTACCGTGTATGATGAATCCATCAGCTGAAACAACCGTTACGGTAAAATCATTTCACGAATCATATCAGGAGGAATTTATTATGTTAAACGAAATCAATTGGCCGCATGAGTATCTGCCGGGAACAACCGATAACTTCGCATCCAACGAAGTCATCGTCAAAGGAATCAACGCCGCTGAGGTCTTTTCGAATCTGATTGATACAAGTATCTGGACGTCTTATTATGATAATGTTGCCGACGTTGCATTCGATAATACCCAGGGCACAATCCTGGCATCGGATACACGGTTCCGGTTTAAGACGTTCGGCTTCCCGATTGAAGCCGAGATCACAGAATTCGAAGCCCCGCATGGTAACAAGCCGGGACGTCTTGCCTGGCATGGCTGGGCAGAGGGTGATGCAGAGCACCGCCTGGATGTTATCCATGCCTGGCTCATTGAAGATCTCCCGGAAGACCGTGTCCGCATCCTCACGCAGGAATCTCAGAAAGGCACCCCGGCTAAAGACCTGCACGAATCTACACCAGATACGATGAACATCGGCCATCAAGACTGGATCAAGGGACTCGCAGCCACAGTTCTCGCATCGAAAGCGCAGTAAGCCAATGACCGCCATTTTCAACTGCCCGGTCGAAGCATCTCTGCGTATTATTGGAGGCAAATACAAAGCCATCATCCTTTGGCATCTGATGAGCGGCACCTTGCGCTATAGTGAGCTCCGGCATCTTTTGCCACAGGCCACACCGAAGATGCTGACGCAGCAGCTGCGCGAACTGGAAAAGGATGCGGTCATTCACAGAGAAGTATATCCGGTCGTTCCCCCCAAGACCGAATACAGCCTGACAGAATATGGGCAAAGCCTGTCTCCAATCATTCAGTCAATGTGTGACTGGGGCAGCCAGCATATGAGTGAACAAATTCAAGCAAGCTAGGAGGAACTCAAAATGAATTTTATGGACTTGGCCAAAGCACGCTTCTCTACCCGGAAATTCACGACGCAACCGGTAGAAGACGAAAAATTAGCCCAGATACTGGAAGCGGGTAAACTGGCACCAACAGCCAAGAATCAGCAGCCGCAGAAGATCTATGTCATCCGCAGTCGGGAAAAGCTGGATCGTCTGAATCAGCTGACACGCTGCATCTATGGTGCAGGAACGGTCCTGCTGGTTGCGTATGATGATGATCTGGACTGGGATAATCCCATGGAGGAGCAGGTTTCCTCCGGTGAAGTAGATGCCGCCATTGTTGCTACCCATATGATGCTGGAAGCAACCGAACTCGGCCTCGGCTCCGTATGGGTCGGCTGGTTCCCACCAACCGAGACGGCCAAAGCCCTTGGGCTGCCAGCCAATATCAAACCGGTTATGCTGCTGCCGCTTGGCTATACAGCCGATACCTTCCAGCCATCACCTATGCATAGCCAGTATCGTGAGACTTCAACCATCGTCACCGAACTTTAATGAAAAAGGATCTACACCAAAGGACCAGGTATATAAGCCAATCTTATATCCCTGGTCCTTGTTTCTGTACGATGATATTCGTGCAGACTTAGCCAATGAATCTACCCGGAAAAACTGAATTTTTCAACCATGCTTCAACTTTTTCTTTGGCCTGTGCTGCTTCTGCGCCATGGATAGCGAGTCCTGACAAAACAGTTGCTCCCTGGCAAAGTTTCCGTACATCCTTCTCGCTGCTGCCCATGCCACTGCCTTCATTCGTGCAGAACGGCACAACCGTTTTCCCGGCAAAATCATGATGTTCCAGAAACGTACACATCACCATCGGCATCGTCCCCCACCAGTTTGGATAGCCCAGAAAAATTGTATCGTAATCCGTCAAATTCTCTACATAGCCCTTGAGCTCCGGCCGTGCCTGCGCTCTCAGTTCCTGCTTGGCTTCTTCGATACAGGCATAATAATCTTCCGGATACTTCTTGACTGTATCGACCTCAAAAAGATCACCACCAGCTGTCTGCTGGATCATTTCTGCTATAATTTCTGTATTTCCTTTTGCCAGATTCTTGATGCTCCCATTCCAATAGTTCTGCCCCTTACGGGAATAATATACAATCAGATTTTTTGACATTACTGTCCCCTTCTTCCTACTGTATTGAATTTCTGCTGCAGCTTTATTATAGTTTCCTCTGCTGTTTTCTTTTACTTCACAAAGCCCAGTTTTGCCAGCCATTTCTGTACTTCCGGTTTTACACTGTCCGGATTCTGCTGGGCACGCTTACCTTCAATACCAAGACCATCCAAAACCTTTGCACCTTTTGCGTGTTCAGGAATTATGCTGCTTTCGCGCCCGGTCAACACATCGCCTGCCGAAGTGCAGAATGGAATGATTGTCTTCCCCTGGAAATCGTAACTTTCCATAAACGTATATACCGCCATTGGCATATCACTCCACCAGATGGGATAGCCTAAGAAAATAACGTCGTAATCCTGCATATCGGGAACTTTAGCCGCCAGCTCCGGTCGTGCATTTTTTTCCAGCTCATTCTTAGCAACTTCCGTACATGCCTTATAATCAGACGGATAGTCCTTTATTGTCTTTATTTCAAACGTATCCGCGCCAACAGCCTCTGCAATCATATCTGCCACAATATGTGTGTTGCCCTTGGCAATATTGCCAACCGCATAATTATCTCCGGTCCGGGAAAAATACGCTACCAGAATATGTTTCCCCTGCCCTTTGTCTTGTGATGATACCTCTTTTGTGGCGGCTGCCTGCGCCGTCGTTTCCTGTGGCGGTGCCTCAGTCCCCACACGACTGCCGCATGCTGCAGCAACGAGCAGTATACAGGCTGCCAGTGAAAGCATACTCCATCTTTTCATTTGGTTTCCCTCCTTGTCAATCGATAGCGACATCCGTACTGGAGCCGCCTGTGATCAGCCATGTTTTCATCATGTATTCCTTTCCAATTTCTGTAAATTTATGTTATCTCCGCCTGCTAGTACAGCGTGCACGAAATACCTAGTCGAATTACTTGTCTGAATTTCCATCT
>CAZFPA010000012.1:0-46098 GCA_964520975.1 uncultured Selenomonadaceae bacterium
TATTTAAAGATTTAGTTCCAAATCCGAAAATTTAAGATAATGTATGGAGGGGGGCAATATTCATGAAATTACAAATACCGTGTATGGAATGTCAAAAAGAAAACAATAATATCCCAATTTTAAATTTTTATTAAGTTATTTTTATGAAATTGGCTGTGCCGCACCAAATTTTGTTGAAAAAAATGCCAAATTTAGGAATAAAACCGTACATAAAGGATATATACCATCGCAAAAAGAGGCAAAAGAATATTTGATGGGAGCATTTAAATACATATTGGATATCGTTTCGTTGCTAAAAAGCCGTTATCAAGAAAGTATGATGCTTGTGATTCAGCGAAATATTAACGAGATTAGGGATAAAGAAAAAAGATATCCTATTTCTATAATGGCGAATTCTTCTGTAATAAATTTATTATCTGGAGAGCCTGGGTGGGAAACGAGAAACTTTGATGCGGAATTACAAAAATTTCAAGAAAAGAATATAAAGGAAGAAGAAATAGCAAAGATTTTTGGGGTTGGGAAATCTGAACTTCCTTTGAAGAAAAGAATGATGAGAGATATGGTACGAAAATTAATGGAAATGGCTGGGGAAAATATACAAAAGAAAAAATAAGTATACAAAAAGGCTTAGCGAAAATCGCTAAGCCTTTGCTATTGCTATGAAATTGGTGGAGACGAAGAGGATTGAACTCTCGACCCCCAGATTGCGAACCTGGTGCTCTCCCAGCTGAGCTACGTCCCCACTTGCTGTAACAAATAATATTATAGCGCTTTTTGCTCAGTGGTTCAAGTCTGAGAAAAAAGTATTTTGCGGTATTTTTATGGCAGGGGACAGAGGACGAAAAGAAATGAGACAGGAAAAAAGGATATTTTTTGACTATATAGGAAATTATGCCTTTATTAAAATAATAATAGGAATATTGACATATAAATTAAATACTGCTAGACTATTAGCCACGATAGTTTTTTCGGTACGGCGATTTTGGTTTAAATATTAAGGCGTTTAGATGCAGCTCAAGATATGACACGACGCGGGAGGATGGGCCTGATCTTGCTGATGTAGGAAAAAAGTTCGTATTACAATTTAAGGGAGATGCTCTATGAAAAATTTATCGATTCAGGCAAAGCTGCTGGTAGGATTTGGCGTCCTCATCGGTTTCTTTGTATGCATGGCAGCCTATGCAGGCTATTCGGCCTATTCCATGAATGGGCGGACGTCGGAAATCACGCAGGACTGGATGCACAGCGGCAATCTTGTCAATGACATCTTTGCCGATGCCAGCTTTATCCGCCGGGCGGAAATGGCACTGGTAATGCAGAAGGATGCGGCACAGGCCGCGGCGACGGAGAAGGAAATCATGGCCAGACGTCAGGCGCTGCATGACAAGATCGGGGAATACCATCAGATCATTGATTCTGTCAGCTATGATACGCCGGAGGAAAAGCAGCGGGACGTGGAAATGCTGGCCGCAATTGAAAATTCCTGGAATTCCTATGAGGCCGCTGCCGACAAGGTAAGTGAACTCTATAAGGCCGGGCAGCGGGATAAGGCACTGACTATGGTGGCGGAGGATACCAAGGACGAATTCGCGGTCTTTGATGCTGCTATTGTAAAGGCTATTGATTTTAATAAGCAGGGAGCGGAGGATGCCGGCAAGGATTGTACCAATACCTATCATGATGTACTGGTATCCTCGCTGCTGCTGGTGTTCGTTGCACTGGCGGTGAGCCTGGCGCTCGCGGTTTATCTCATTCGGAACATCAAGGCATCGGTCCAGGAGATTCTTCGCGTATCGGGTCAGGTCGCGAAGGGAAATCTTACGGAGCAGGTGCATATCACTGGCGGTGATGAATTTGCCCAGATCGCGTCGGAGTACAATACGATGCTGAAAAATGTGCGGACGCTCATCAAGACGCTGCAGTCGAATGCCCAGCAGGTTGCGGCTGCCTCTGAGGAGCTTACGGCCAGTGCGGAGCAGTCGGCGCAGGTGACGCAGCAGATTGCGCAGTCGATTACAGATGTGTCGCAGTTTACAGCGGATCAGATGACGGATATGGACAAGGCTTCGGCAGTCGCGGGCGATGTGGCAGCGAGCTCGGAGACCGCTGCCGGGGTCATCGGGCAGACCATGGATAAAACAAAGCAGGCGGTGCAGCGGGCGAATGAAGGAAATACCATCGTCGAGGCTACGGTTGCCGAGATGCAGCAGATTGCCGGAACGGTGACGGATTCGGCTGCCGTGATTGCCCGGCTGGGCGAGCGCTCGAAGGAAATCGGGGACATTGTGGAAACCATTTCCGGCATCGCGGGGCAGACAAATCTGCTGGCGCTCAATGCGGCCATTGAGGCCGCGCGCGCCGGTGAGCATGGCAAGGGCTTTTCAGTCGTGGCCGAGGAGGTGCGGAAGCTTGCCGAGCAGTCGGAGGAGGCTACGCAGCACATCAGCACACTGATCCGCAGCATTCAGGATGAGACGGAGAAGGCTGTGGTGACGATGGATCAGGGAACGAAGGAAGTCGAGCGCGGCCGGGAAAGTGTCGGTTCGGCGGGCAAGGCCTTTGGTGAGATCCGCCGGGTGGTTGCGGACGTGGAAGAGAGCTCGAACACCGTGACGGAACGGATTCAGGGATTGCAGCAGAACATCCGGAATATTGTTTCCTCCATTGCGAATGTGACGCAGGAGGCCCGCAAGGTTGCCGCGGAGTCGCAAAGTGTTTCAGCTGCCACGGAGGAGCAGGCCGCGGGCATGCAGGAAATCGCTTCGGGCAGCCGGAGCCTGGCTATGCTGGCGCAGAATATGCAGGAGGCGGCAAATAAATTTACGGTATGACTGATCGCAGGGCGGAGAAGTATCCGCCCTGCTTTTTTGATGCGCAATGTCGCTATATTAACAAAAAAATCAAAATATTAGGAGGAATTACAGGAATTATATGGAATACTTCCTGTATGACAAATCAAGGCGTTTCGGTTTAAAAATGGAATACATGATTTTGCGTACTGGGCGGAGCTGATCTTACCGGAGCCTTGTGCCGGGGCTGTATGTGGAGCCTGTGGCTGCGAGGCTGAAACTGAATGTACCAGGTAGCGGGGTGACAGGGTTTACAGGAGAATGCTGTCTTTTCTCTACGGGAAAGCGAAGGCATTCTGCAGATGGGAGATGAGGTTTGGTGGCAGAGCATGAGCCGATGGTAGAGGTTTTTATTTATGAGACCCGGCAGTTTTTGGAGCAGCTGGAGCAGCTGGCATTGAAGAGCGAGCAGAGCGGGAGCTTTTCGACGGAGGATGTCAATGAGATCTTTCGGGCGATGCATACGATCAAGGGCTCGGCGGCGATGATGATGTTCAATGAGGTATCAACGCTGGCTCATTCCGTGGAGGATATTTTTTATTATATCCGGGAATGTCATCCCAAGGAGATCGACTGCTCTTCGATAACGGATCTGGTGCTGGGTGCGGTGGATTTCATTCGGACGGAGATCGATGTGCTGGATGATGGCGGCAAGCCGGAGAGCAGCAGTACGTCGATCCGCGAGCAGACAAAGCTGTTTCTGCGCACGATGAAGGAGGCAAACGGGGACGATCCGGATGCCGATCTGCGCAAGGCCAAGCCTTCGGCCGCAAAGAAGCAGCAGTACTACATCGGGGCGGCGAAGGAGGAGACGCCGGTACACAGCGGACATGTGTTTCTGGCGACGGTGTTCTTTTCGGCGGGATGCGAAATGGAGGAGGTACGGGCCTATGCCATTTTGAACCAGCTGCAGGACAAGGTGCAGGAGATGCACTATCTGCCGGAAAAGCTGCTTGAAGATCCCGGGGCGGTGGACTTTATCCGGGAAAAGGGCTTCCAGCTCTGCTTCCAGGCGGATATGGATGCCGCGGCGGCGAAAAATGCGCTGGATCAGACGATTTTTCTCGACCGGCTCGAGTTCAGTGAGCTGAAGGCTGTGACGGAATGCAGCTTCTGGCCCCAGGCTCCGGAAGTGCCGGAGCTTACGCCGGCAGCGGAACCGGTGGTTCCCGTGGTCGAAAAGATCGCGCATCCGGCGGCACATAGTGAGCCGCATGAATCGCAGATGATCAGTGTCAAGGTGGAAAAGCTGGACCGGCTCATGGACCTGGTCGGCGAACTGGTAATCGCTGAGGCCATGGTGACACAGAATCCGGATTTGCGGGGGCTGGAGCTCGACAATTTCGCCAAGGCAGCGCGGCAGCTGCACAAGATCAATGGGGAACTGCAGGACAGCGTGATGGCTATCCGCATGGTTCCATTGGAAGGAACTTTCCGCAAGATGAACCGGATCGTGCGGGATATGACGAAGACATTGGGGAAAAAGGCGAAGCTCGTGCTGTTTGGCGAGTCAACCGAAGTGGATAAGAATATCATTGAGCATATATCCGACCCGCTCATGCATATCATCCGCAATTCCATCGATCATGGTATCGAGCTGCCGGAGAAACGGCTGGCAGCGGGGAAGGATGAAACCGGGACGGTCCGGCTTTCCGCTGAAAATGCCGGTGGCGAGGTGGTCATCCGGGTGACGGACGATGGTGCGGGGCTTAACAAGGAGAAGATCCTGGCCAAGGCCAGGGCCAATCATCTGCTCACGAAGCCGGAGACGGAGCTGACGGATAAGGAAATTTATTCCTTTATTTTTGCCCCGGGATTTTCGACGAAGGAAAAGGTTACGGAGTTTTCCGGCCGCGGCGTGGGAATGGATGTGGTCGTGCAGAATATCAAGTCCCTGGGGGGCAGCGTGACGGTTGACAGCAATCCTGGTGCAGGAAGCACTACTACGATAAAGATACCGTTGACACTGGCAATCATTCAGGGAATGTCGCTGGCAGTGGGAAAATCGCGCTATACCCTGCCCATCACCGCAATCCGGCAGTCTTTCCGGCCCGATGCCAGGGAGATTTTCCGGGATGCGGACGGCAACGAGATGATCATGGTGCGTGGAGAATGCTATCCGGTGATCCGGCTGCATGCACTGTATCATGCGCAGGGGGCGCAGGAGTCGCTGGCGGAGGGAATTCTGGTGCTGGTGGAGACCGATCAGCGGGTGCTCGGCATTTTTGCCGACCGGCTGCTGGGCGTGCAGGAGATCGTGGTGAAGCCTGTGCCAAAGTATATCCAGCAGCTATCGGAGTCTAACGGTATCAGCGGGTGTACGCTTCTGGGGGATGGCAGCATCAGCCTGGTGCTGGATGCGCAGCAGCTGGGCAAGGCGGTGTACACATCATAAAAGAGGAGGGGGATTATGGCAGAGGAGGAAAAGCTCACAGCGGAGGAAGAAGACACGCAGAAGGATAAATACCTGACCTTCCGGCTGGGGGAGGAAATCTATGGGATTGATATCAGCGTTGTCATTGAAATCATAGGAATTCAGCCGATTACAAGTGTGCCGGAGGTTCCGGACTACGTGCAGGGCATCATCAATCTGCGCGGCAAGATCATCCCGGTCGTGGATATGCGGCTGCGCTTCCGGCGCGAGTTCCAGGCATACCATGATCGCACCTGTATCGTGGTCATCGAGGTGCGGGGCGTGCTCATCGGCCTCATTGTCGATGGCGTCTCGGAGGTGCTGGGCATTCCGGAGACGGAGGTCGTTCCGCCGCCGGAGCTCAAGGCATCGCGCAACAAGTATATCCGGGGAATTGGCAAGACCGGCAGCAGCGTGACCTTGCTGCTCGATTGGAATAAGCTGTTTTCAGAAGAGGATGAGGCTGCCTTTGAGGATATGGCAGCAAACTAAAATATGAGGATAGGTGTGGAGGTGTTTGCTCATGGGTAGTTTTAAAAACGTAAAGATCCGGACCAAATTAGTGGGCCTTGTATCGGTATTGAGTTTTTTTACCCTGCTGATTGCAGGCTATGGAATCTATCAGGCAAAGAGCATCGATGCGTCTTATCGGGAAATCTATGAAAAGGATACGAGTGCAACCGCGGTAGCGGGGCAGGCCGGCATGTATTTCAATGAAAGCCGGGCGGTGTTCCTGCGGGCTATTATGCAGCAGGTGCCGCAGGAGCGGCAGGAGTCACTGGATCGCATGAAGGCGCTTGATGATGAAACGGATAAATATTTAGTGACGCTGGAGTCCAAGGCGGTTTCCGCCGAGGGAAAAAATGCGATGAAGCAGCTGCAGGAGCAGGTGGCAAAATACCGCAGCCTGCGGGTGAATGTGCTGCAGCTTTCGCAGAATGGCGCGGTGGACTGGCCGTCCTTTACCGCGGCGCAGCAGCAGGCTAAGGCCATCAGTGGGCAGGTGGAGAAGATCACCGGCATGGCAGCGACGGCGGGAGAAACCCATATGGCCCAGGAGGGCAGCGATATCGCGCATAATATTCTGCTCATGGCGGTCGTTTCCCTGTTGATTATATTGTTGGCAATGGGCATGGGGACGGCTATGGCGCGGAAGATTGCCCGTCGTATCAAGGTGCTCGGGGGCGCGGTTGAGCGGGTTGCCGCCGGCGATCTGAGCGAGCCGGTGCGGGTGACGGCCGAGGACGAGCTGGGTCTTGTGGGCGAAAGCTTTGAGAGGATGCGCCAGAGTGTGCATACGGCCATGGGCGAGATCCATGTAGCGGCCGATCAGGTGGCAGCTGGGGCAAAGAATGTCTCGGATGCCAGCATATCGCTCTCGCAGGGCGCTGCGGAGCAGGCCTCTTCCGTGGAGGAACTTTCCTCTTCTATTGCGGAGATCTCCTCACAGACCAAGAGCAATGCCGATCATGCGGTGCAGGCCAATGCGATTACGGGCAAAGCCCGCGAACATGCAGAGGAAGGCGATACGGATATGCGGTCTATGCTGCAGGCCATGGAGGATATCAACGCGTCTTCGACGAATATATCAAAGATCATCAAAGTGATCGATGAGATTGCTTTCCAGACGAATATCCTGGCGCTGAATGCGGCGGTAGAGGCGGCCCGGGCCGGCCAGCATGGCAAGGGCTTTGCTGTTGTAGCCGAGGAGGTCCGCAATCTTGCGGCCCGCAGCGCAAAGGCGGCCAAGGAAACAACGGATATGATCGAGAGCTCAATCGCGAAGGTCAACGATGGCCGGGAAATCGCGCACAAGACGGCAGAGGCACTGCAGACCATTGTGACCAGCGTCGCCGAGGTTGCCAATCTGGTTGGCAATATCGCGAAGGCGTCGCAGGAGCAGAGCCTGGCCCTCGAGCAGATCAATCAGGGCGTACTGCAGGTATCGCAGGTGGTACAGGCGAATTCGGCTACGGCGGAAGAGTCCGCCTCGGCGAGTGAGGAGCTCAGTGCTCAGGCGGATCTGCTGCGGGTGACGGCCAACAAATTCAAGTTGAGCAATACGGCATTTTCTGCCGTGCCGCCAACAGCACCGGCAGCTCCGCCGGCGCCGCCGGCACCACCGGCCGCCAGCCGGCTGCAGCCGGTGAAGCCTACGCGCATTGCGCTCACGGAAGAGGAGGGCTTTGGCAAATATTGAGCCAGCAGGGGAGGATGCGGGATGCAACAGCAGCTGTTTGAGAAGTTTGCGGCGTATGTCGAGGCCCGCTTTGGCATACGCCTGCCGGATGAGAAAAAGACGCTGCTGGAAACCCGGCTTTTCAAGCTGTTCAGCAGCAGTCAGGAGCCGGAGCTGGCCGATGAGGAAAGCTTTTTTGCCTATCTTTGCCAGGATCAGAGCGGGCGGGCCGACAATATTCTGGCCGATGCCATTACGACGAACCATACCTTTTTCATGCGGGAAAAGGATCATTTTGCCTACTTTTCCGAAGCAGTGCTGCCCTACTGGGCTGAACACAGCCCGGAGCGGGATCTGCGCACCTGGTGCGCGGCCTGCTCCACGGGCGAGGAGGCCTATACGCTGGCCATGCTCATTCAGGATTTTTTTGCCCTGAAGACTGGCTGGGATGTATCCCTTTTGGCGACCGATCTCTCCCGGGAGGCTTTGGCAGCGGCCCGCAGCGGCAGCTATGACCGCCATGTGCTGCGGGAACTGCCGGTTTCCTGGCAGCGGCTGTATTTTCAGCCCGATGGAGCGGAACGGGTCCGTATCACGGATGCGCTGCGCGCCCAGATTATCTATCGGCAGTTCAATCTCATGGAGCCGCATTTCCCGTTCCGGCGGCGCTTCCATGTGATCTTTTGCCGTAATGTCATGATTTATTTCGATGCACCGACACGCGAAGCTCTGGTGCGAAAATTTTACGAGTTCCTGGAGCCTGGAGGATTCCTCTTTATTGGACATTCTGAGGTAATTGACCGGAATACCGTACCTTTTGCTTATGTGATGCCTTCGGTATACAGAAGGATGTGATTTTATGAGTGGAATCCGTGTGCTTGTCGTGGATGACTCCCTGCTTTTTCGCGAAATACTGTCCCAGGAGCTGCAGAAATATCTGCCGGCTGGCAGTGCACTGGAGACGGCCAATGACCCTTTTGAGGCCAGGGATAAGATCTTGTCCTTTGCGCCGGATGTGATGCTGCTGGATGTCGAGCTGCCGCGCATGGATGGGATTGAGTTCCTGCGCCGGCTGCTCCTGCAGTATCCGCAGCCGACTATCATGCTGAGCGGGACAGCGTCCTACCGGCAGCTGGCGCTTGCGGCTGGCGCGGTAGATTTTATTGTGAAGCCGCCAGGGCATATTCTGCATGCTGGCAGCGGCTTTTTTGAGGATATGGTGCGCCGGCTGGTGCTGGCAGCGCATATCTCCTGTCCGCTGCCGCCGGATACCGGCCATGCGGCGGGGGCTTCGATCAGTCAGCGGATCATTGCCATCGGGGCTTCTACGGGTGGAACGGAGGCGCTGTCTACCGTGATTTCGATGCTGCAGCCGCCGCTGCCCGGCATTGTGGTCGTTCAGCATATACCGCCGGTATTTTCCCGCCTGTTTGCAGAGCGGCTCAACGCGGAAACGCGCTTCAAGGTGGCTGAAGCTTCCTCGGGGGTGCGGCTTTGTCCCGGCGAGGTCTATATAGCGCCGGGCGACCGCCATGTACGGGTCAAGAAAAGTGCGGGCGGCTATCAGCTGGACTGTGTGGATGGGCCGCGGGTCAATGGACATTGCCCGTCGGCGGATGTACTGTTCCGCTCGGTGGCCTCAGCAGCCGGCGCGGCCGCTGTGGGGGTGATACTTACCGGCATGGGCGGTGATGGGGCCAAGGGGCTCCTGGCCATGCGACAGGCGGGGGCGCACACGGTCGGGCAGGATGAGGCTACCTGTGTTGTCTATGGAATGCCGCGTGTGGCCTGGGAGCTCGGCGCGGTGGAATATCAGCTTCCGTTGACGGCTATTGCCGCCAAGATCAGTGCTTTGGCTGGCAATTAGGAGGACTTGGGATGGCGGATAATTTAGAAAAAATCCATCAGCAGATGGAACTGCACAATATATTGGATGGAATTGGCGACGGCATCATCCTGACCGGGTGCAAGGGGAGGGTTCTGTACATCAATGAATCGGCCCGCCGGATACTGGCCTGCGAGGAGCGGCCGGCAATCGGGGAGGAATTTTCCGCAATCTGCCCGCTGCAGCATCTGCCCACGCACCGGCGGATGCCGGACCCGGTCATGCGGGCAATGGAAACCGGCCTGCCTTCGGGTCTGCGCCGTGATGCCGGTGTTGTGTTGCCGGATGGCCGCATGGTGTATCTGTCGGCAACCTGCTCGCCTTCGGTGGATAATCGGGGCGCGGTGGGCGGCTGCTCGGTGATCCTGCGCGATGTTACGCGCATGCATCGGCTGGAACTGCAGGTCGAGGCGGAGCGGCGGTCCTTGCGGGGCGTATTCGCCGCCGCGAGCGTGGGTCTTTGCCTGCTCGACGATCAGGCGGGTATCCTGGAATTCAATGAGGCCGCGAGTGAGATACTGGAGATTCGGGTGAGTGAGGCCCGCGGCCTCCAGTTTGGCGACGCCTTTCGCTGCGCGAACAGCCTGGAGGCCGGCTGCGGCCATGGGAAGGCCTGCCGGATCTGTCCCGTGCGCCATAACCTGGAACGCGCGCTGGCCAACGATAACTATTCCTGCCATTTTACCGTGCGCATGCACCGGGGAGCGGATATTGAAAATCAGCAAATCATCTGGATGAAGATTTTCATATCGCAGGCCTGGATGGACGGGCGCAAAACCCTGGTATTGTCCATTGTGGATATTTCGGAGCGGAAGCTGCGGGAGGCGGAGCTTGAGCAGGCGCGCCTGGCGGCGGAGTCGGCGAGCCGTGCCAAGGGCATGTTCCTGGCGAACATGAGCCATGAGGTGCGCACCCCGATCAATGGGGTGCTGGGCATGCTGGATCTTACACTGCATACACCGCTGGCTGCCGAGCAGCGCGAAAATCTGCTGAGTGCGAAGCAGTGTGCGGGGGAACTGCTGCAGCTCATCAATGATATCCTGGATTTTTCCAAGCTCGAAAATGGCAAGATGGAGCTCGAGCAGATCCGCTACGATCTGCATGAGCTCATCATCAGCGTCATCCGCGTGCAGGAAAAGATGGCCAGGGCCAAAAAGCTCGTGCTGTTCCGTACCTTTGCGAACGATGTGCCGCGCTATATATGGGGCGACCCGTTGCGGCTGCGGCAGATCCTGTACAATCTGCTGAGCAATGCGGTCAAATTCACGCAGCAGGGGAGTATTACGCTCAAGGCGGCCTGCTATATGCGGCAGGGAACCTATATGCTGAAATTTTCGGTACGGGATACAGGCATTGGAATGACGGCGGAGGATCAGCAGAAGCTATTCAAGCCCTTCAGCCAGGTGGACGGGTCCACAACACGGCGCTTTGGCGGCACGGGACTGGGGCTCATGATTGTCCGGGAGCTCGTACAGGCGATGCGGGGACAGGTCAGGGTGGAATCCCGGCTGGGCCAGGGCAGTACGTTTTCATTCTGCATCCCCTGCATCAAGGCCGATGGCGCGGATGAGCGTCCGACGGAGGCGGTGGTCATGCTGCGGCCACCGCATGTTGAGGAAGCCGAGGATAAAATCAATGTTGACGAACTGCTGCAATATTGTAATAATAAACTGAATGGCAAAACGGATTCATGAAATCGTTGGCGAAGGCAGTGCGAGGGATTGCATGCGTTTTGTGGAAGATGAGGAGGGCGTTCCATGAAAATACTGATTGCAGAAGATGACCGGGTGAGCCGTGTTTTTCTGGAAAAATTCATGTCGGGCTTTGGGACATGTGATGTGGCTGTGGATGGCATGGAGGCCCTGGATCTTTTCATGGAGTCCATGAAGAATAAGGAACCGTATGATCTGGCCTGTCTTGATATCATGATGCCGAAGGTGGATGGCATCAAGCTCGTGAAGGTCATCCGGACCATGGAGAAGCAGCAGGGCGTGGCAGCCGAGGACCGTGTGCGGATCATCATGATGACGGCACTGGCGGATGTGGATTATGTGGACCGGGCCTTTGCACTGGGGTGCGATGCCTATGCCAGTAAGCCGATTGACACGGCCAGGGTGGAGGAAGTGCTCCGCAAGCTGGGGCTGCTGAAAAAATGAGAAGAAAAAAGCCGGCTGTGTCGGCAGAAATGGGCACAGCCGGTTTTTTGCGCGATGGAATCCGATTGCGCGAAGCTGAAATCCAGGGGGAATGGGAATGAAGAAAATTTGTCTGCTTGCAACGGGGGGAACCATCGCATCGGAGGCCGGTGCCAACGGGCTGCGTCCGCAGGTGGCGGCTGACAGGATGCTGCGGCTGCTGCCGGAGCTCAAGGAAGTCTGCCAAATCGAATATCGGGAGCTCATGAGCCTCGACAGCAGCAATCTGCTGCCGGAGCATTGGCAGCGCATGGCGTGCAGCGTTGCGGAGCTGCGTGAGGACTATGATGGCTTTGTGATCAGCCATGGAACGGATACGATGGCGTATTCGGCCTCGGCGCTTTACTATATGCTGGAGAATATCGACCGGCCCGTCGTGCTTACCGGCGCGCAGATTCCGATTGAGGACCCGCGCACGGACGGCAAAAGGAATCTGCTGACGGCCTTCCGGGCGGCGGCCAGCGGGCGGCCCGGTGTCTATCTGGCCTTTGATGGGCGCATCATCCAGGGCAATCGGGTGAAGAAGCTCTATACGGAAAATTTCAGTGCGTTTCTGAGCATCAATACGAAGCCGGCCGGCTATATGAGCGGCAGCCAGGTGAGCTGGACCGCGGAGACGGCTGCCCGGCCGGGCGCGTTTCAGCTCCATGATACACTGGATACCCGTGTATTTGTGCTCAAGCTGATTCCGGGCATGGAGCCGGAAGTGCTCGAGGCGATTGCCGACCGCGGCTATCATGCGATCATTATTGAGGGCTATGGTTCCGGCGGCGTGCCGACCGCGGATTCGCCGAAGAATTTCCTGCCGGCCATCCGTTATGCGGTGGACAAGGGCGTGCTGGTGATCTGCACGACGCAGTGCATCTACGACGGCGTGCATCTTGAGCGCTACGAGGTCGGTGTGCTGGCGGGCAAGGCCGGCGCGTTGTCGGGCGGCATCCTGACCATCGAGGCGCTGACGACAAAGCTCATGGTGCTCATGGCCGAGAGCCGTGACCGGGATTTCATCCGCGAAAAGCTGGCGGAATAACGATCGATACCATTGACTCTGCCCTGGCGGCAGGGTCTTTTTTTGACTGTTTACAGAACATAAGTTCTGTATTATAATGAGGAAAAAGGAGGCGGCGGTATGGATGTGATGGAGAAGCTCAGGATACTCAGTGATGCGGCAAAATATGATGCGGCCTGTACCTCGAGCGGTGTGGACAAAACGGCCGGCCGCGGCGGTATGGGCAGCGCCGCGGCCTCCGGTATCTGCCATAGCTTTGCGGGCGACGGGCGCTGCATTTCACTGCTGAAGGTGCTGCTCACGAATGTCTGCGTCTACAATTGCGCCTATTGCGTGAACCGCTGCAGCAATGACGTGCCCCGGGCGTCCTTTTCGCCCCGCGAGCTCGCGGAGCTCACCATGCAGTTTTATCGGCGCAATTACATCGAGGGTCTGTTCCTGAGCTCCGGTGTGGCGGGGTCGCCGGATGCGACCTGTGAGCGCATGCTGGAGGTGCTGCGCATTTTGCGGCAGGAATATCGTTTTTCTGGCTATATCCATGCCAAGGCCATTCCGGGCGCGGACCCGGTGCTCATTTCCCGTCTGGGCTTTCTGGCGGACCGGCTCAGTGTGAATATTGAGATGCCCTCAGGGCAAAGTCTGGCGCGCCTTGCACCGGACAAGACGAAACGGGCGATCCTCGGGCCGATGGGGCATATCGGACAGCAGATCCAGGCGAGCCGTCAGGAACTGGTACAGTATCATCACGCGCCCAGATTCGCGCCGGCCGGGCAGAGCACCCAGATGATCATCGGGGCGTCCGGTGAGAGCGACTATCAGATCCTGCAGCTCAGTGAGGGGCTGTACCAGCGGTATGCGCTCAAGCGGGTATTTTTTTCGGCCTATGTGCCGGTGGTGGAGAGTCCGCTGCTGCCCGGCCCCGATACGCCGCCACCGCTCTGGCGGGAACACCGCCTCTATCAGGCGGACTGGCTGCTGCGCTTCTATGGCTTTGCGGCCAATGAGCTGCTGGACGCACAGCATACGGCCTTCCACCCCTATGTGGACCCCAAGTGCCATTGGGCCTTGCGCCACAGCGGGCAATTCCCGCTGGAGGTGAACCGGGCCTCCTATGAAGAATTGCTTCGTGTGCCGGGGATCGGTGTGAAGAGCGCCTGGCGCATTCTCCGGGCCCGGCGGGCCTGCCGGCTGACCTGGGATGCTCTGGAGCGTATCGGTATCGTGATGAAGCGGGCGCAGTATTTTCTGCTCTGCGGTGGCCGCCGTCGTCCGGGACTGGCGGATGCGAGAGAGACCGTGCTGCTCAACCTCATGTCGAAGCGGGAGCAGGCGCTGTATCGCGTTCAGACGGGGGCTGTGCAGCAGCAGTCGCTCTTTGCGTCCGAGAGTCCGGCCGGGCTGCTTTTGGCCAGGGAGGAGCTCGCATGCTTGCAACTGCCGATCTGACCTATCGCTATGATGGAACGCTGGAAGGATTTTACTGCTGTGTGTTTGAAAGCTATGCCGCCCATGAGCTTCCCCTGGCCATCCGCGGTCCCTTTGACCCGGAGCAGAGCCTCTTTGCGGTAAAGGAGATCCCTACGGATCCGGAACGGGCGGAGCGCGTGGCCCGCTCCCTGCCCGTACAGCTTGGGCGCGAGGCCGAGGAGCTCTGCCGGCTGACCTTTCTGACCTGCCTGCCCGAAAAGGAGCTTGTGCTGCTGCGTTTTTTGCGGCAGGGCTATCACTACGGGCCGCGCTTCCTTGATTTCGCGGGCAACGCGGAGGTGCAGGCCATCCGGCGGGCCGTGCAGCATTTGCTGAATGAGGCGCATCTGCTGAAGGGCTTCATCCGCTTTTCCGTCCAGAACCATGTGCTGGTCACGACCATCGGTCCGAAGAATTTCGTGCTGCCGTTTTTGGTACGGCATTTCGCGGATCGCTACCCGGAGGAGCATATCCTCATTTACGATGAGACGCATGGACAGGCACTCGTCTACCGTCCCTACGAGGCCGCGATCATTCCTATGGATGAATTCCGGGCCGCGCCGCCGGACGCGGAGGAGCAGCAGTTCCGCTCGCTCTGGCAGACCTTTTATGATGCCATTGAGATCCGGCCGCGGCACAATGAAAAATGCCGCATGACCCTTATGCCCAAGCGTTACTGGCGGTACATGACCGAGTTTGCCCGCCAGGCACCACGGGCTGCCGCCGTGCCTGTATCCATGGGGAAACAGGGTGCGGATAGCAAAAATTCCCTGGCGCGCAGGCACCAGGGAATGGATTGATCTGTTATTGTACGATATGCTTGCCGCCGTAGAAACGGGGCTGCCAGTAGGTATTGCTGAGCTCATCGATGCGCACACCCTTGCTCGTCGAGGCATGGATGAAACGCCCGTCGCCCAGGTAGATGCCGCAGTGGGATGCACCGGGTTCATAGGTCGTGAAGAATACGAGATCGCCGGGCACGAGCTGCCGGATGCTGGTCGTGCGCTGCCCGAGCTTGTATTGCTCATCCGCTGTGCGTGGCAGCGACAGGCCGTTCCTGGCAAAAACATATTGCAGGTACCCGGAGCAGTCAAAGGCCTTCGGCGTCGTTCCACCGAATTTATAGGGGACGCCGATGTATTGCTTGGCGGTCGATAGCAGGCGGCTCACCTGGCTTTCGGGAAGAAAAGGCTTCGTTTCCGGGACCTTTTTGAGCGGCTTTACGAGCGGCTCGCGTGTGCTGGCGGAGGAAGTCTGGGGCTTTTCCGCAGTGGCGGGCGTACCTGCCGTGGAACCGGTGGTCAGCGGCTGTACCGAGGGGACCTCCTTGCCGGGCGTCGCCGTTTCAAGTGCCCGCCAGGTGTCGCCATCGGCGATGCCGGTGATCTTCATGTGCTGGTCGCGCTGGAAGGCCAGCACCGCCCGTTTTGTATCATTATCATAGATACCGCTGATCTTCGTGATCGAATAGCCGGCCCGCTGCAGATTTTTCTGCAGGCGGATGACATCCGGCCCATGCGAATCCGGCCGCAGGATTGGTGCGGCAAAAAGGGTACTGCCGGAGAGCAGCGTGATGAGAAGGGCGGCCGGGAGTATATGCCGCCAGGAAATATGTGGCCTGTGCATATCAGATCTTCCTTTCAACCGTGCAGTACGTGTTCCAGCCCCTGATTCATGAGCTTGACCACATGATCGTCATCGAGGGAATACCAGGCTTCCTTGCCGTCCTTGCGGAACTTCACCAGGCGGGCACCACGCAGTACCCGCAGCTGATGGGAAATGGCCGACTGCTTCATTCCGAGTGCATCGGCGATGTCGCATACGCACATCTCGCTGGCCGAAAGCAGGGCCAGCAGCTTGATGCGGGTAGGGTCGCCGAGAACCTTGAAGATTTCGGCCAGGCGAAGGCTTGTTGTATCGTCGAGTTCATGTAGTTTTGCGAGCTTGATATGTTCGGGATGCGTTGCGTGGATCTCGCACATATCGCACATATCGCTCTTGTCCTGTTTCATGCCAAAGCCTCCGATGCGTTGCGAAGTTATGCTTATACTATTTTAGTATAAAACAATCCGGGAAATTTGCAAATAGAATTTTTCTGACACCATTACAAATCCAGTTAAAAAAGAAGAGTTATCCACAAGTTTTCACACTTTTATGTAAAAATGTGCATAACTTTGTGCATAACTCTTTGTTTTATGTGGAAACTTGCGGTTTTGCAGCCCGTGGATTTCTGCATAAAGTTATGCACAGCTGTGGATAACCTCAGCTGTGCATATGGTAATCAATAGATTTTCGTTATACCGAAGCCGTTTGTCTGCAGGGCCGCAATGATCTGATCGATATGGGACTGACCATTGGTTTCGACGGTGACCTCCAGCTGTACCTTTTTGAAGCTGTCCGTGACCTTGGCCTGGTTGTGGTCGAGCTTGATGACATTGGCGTTCTCGTCGGCGAGGATCTGCGATACCTTCAGCAGCTGGCCCGGTTTATCCGGAAGCTGTACGGCGAAGCAGAAGACGCGGCCGCGCGCGATGAGTGCCTTGTCGATGAGCGCGGAGATCGTGGAAATGTCGATATTGCCGCCGCTCACGATGGCCGCAACCTTTTTGCCCTTGAAGGGGAGCTTGCTGAGGCCGGCCAGGCTCAGTACGCCGGCACCCTCCGCGATGAGCTTGTGCTTCTCGATGAGCGAGAGCAATGCGGACATGATTTCCAGTTCAGAAACCGTGATGATGTCATCGAGGTATTTTTTGCAGAATTCATAGGTGAGCTTGCCGGGGGTCTTGACCGCACAGCCATCGGCGACCGTGTCCACGCTGCGCAGTGTGGATACCTTGCCCTTGGCGAACGCATGCTTCATGCAGGCAGCGCCATCCGGCTCGACGCCGATGACCTTGACCTGCGGATTGACCGCCTTGGTTGCGAGCGCGACGCCGCTCGCGAAGCCGCCGCCGCCAATCGGTACGAGGATGGCATCGACGTCCTTGAGCTCGTCGATGATTTCCAGTGCGGTGGTTCCCTGACCGGCCAGTACCTGGATATCATCAAAGGGATGGATGTAGACATAGCCATGCTGTTTCTGCAGTTCGCGGGACTTGGCATAGGCATCGTCAAAGGTGTCGCCGAAGAGAACGACTTCGGCACCCATGGCCTTGGTGGCCTCGACCTTCAGGATCGGTGTGGTGGCCGGCATGCAGATGACAGCCTTGACGCCAAGCTTCCTGGCGGAGAAAGCAACGCCCTGCGCGTGATTGCCGGCTGACGCGGTAATCACGCCCTTTTTCTGTTCCTCGGGCGTGAGCTGGCTGATCTTGTTGTAGGCACCACGCAGCTTGAAGGAACCGGTATTCTGGAGATTTTCAGGCTTGAGATAGACCGTATTGCCCGAGATTTCGGAGAAAAAAGGGCTTTCAATAAGCCGGGTCTTCTTGGCAACGCCGTTCAAGTGCTTGGCTGCCTGATAGACATCGGCGATAGTGGTCTGTTCCACCATCGTCTGCAGGGATGGTTTGTTTTCTTCTGCCATAAAAAGGCCTCCTCGATAATATAAATGTATAGTTTTCAGTATTCGTTCTTTACATTTATCAGCATATATTACACAAATAAAGTATAAAGTGTTTAATAAGTTTATCATTATATAAGAAGAGTGTCAATGCGGAATTGACATTTGGAAATCAAAAATTTTCCATAAGTTTTTCCGCGCTGACAGGAATTTCCGTCTCTTTACCGAAATATATTCATTAGAAAGTAAGTTCAAGCAATGCTTTGGGCGGGGAGGTTGTCGAAATGCAGGAGCCTGCATCTATTCTCGTAGCAGTGGATGGTTCGCCCAGCGCGGACAAGGCGGTGGATGCCGCGGTGCTGCTCGCAAAATCAAGTGGGGCGGTGCTGCAGCTGTTGTATGTTTCCTATTTTGACAGTGAAACCGATGATGAAGCCGCGGAGCGGATTTCCTGGCTGCCGGAAAGTGTGGTCGGTTCGGCTTCACGGCAGGCGCAGGCGATCCTGGATCATGCGGCGGAACATATCCCGGCAGGGGTAAAGTTCCGGTGTCATCGGGAAACAGGCAATCCGGCCAAAAAGATTGTAGAATTTGCCGAGAAAAATGGCAGTGATATGATCGTCGTGGGCGGCCGCGGACTTGGGCTGGTGGAGCGCTTTCTGATGGGGAGTGTGAGCCAGGCTGTCATGGGAGCTGCGAAATGTACGGTCATTGTCGTTAAATGAAGGGAGCACGGATGGCAGATGGAGCAACCCGTCAGGGGAAAGCCAAAGCACGTGTTTACCAAATTGAAAGGAGGGGATGCCATGGACTGTGAAGCGATTCTCGTTCCCGTGGATGGATCGGGAAGCTCCCGGCGGGCTGCCGAGACAGCGATTGAGCTGGCGCGGGCGAGCGAGGCCAGGATCGAATATCTCTACGCAGCGGATCTCAAGGATACGCTGAGTCAGGCCGGACAGGACAGCCGGGCCCAGCATCACTCCGTTTTGGAGATGGCTGTAGAGGAAGGCCGGCAGATTCTCAACGATATGCTGGAGATGACACCGGCCGATGTCCCGGCCCGGGGACGCTGCGTGAGCGGCGATCCGGCGAAGGCTATCATGCGTTCGCTGGAGGAAGATGGCTGCGACATGGTGGTCATGGGCACGCGGGGTCTTGGAGCCCTGCAGGCTGCGTTCTTAGGGAGCGTGAGCAGCTACGTCTTACAGCACGCAAAATGTCCGGTAACGCTGGTCAAGGCGGATGATGGGGACGAAGCTTTTGAAGAATTTTAAGGGGGTAATTTTATGGTAAAGAATATGTTGGTTCCGGTAGATGGCTCGGAAGGGTCGGATCGTGCAATTGAGCAGGCAATCACACTGGCATCGGCCTGTGGGGCAAAGCTCAATTTCCTCTACGTGGCGAATATCAATCAGCTCGCAATCAATGCGTGCCTGTCAGATGCCATTCTTGAGGCCGTGACGAAGGCCGGCAGCGTGATCCTCGATCGCGCGATGGAGATGGTACCGGAGGGCGTTGATAAAGAGGCTTTCTCGGAGACGGGTTCGCCGGCCGTCGTGATCCTCGATTTTGCCATGGACAATGATATGGATCTCATTGTCATGGGCAGCCGTGGACTGGGCGTTGTGAAGGGCGTACTGCTCGGCAGCGTGAGCCAGTATATCGTAGAGCAGTCCAAGTGCCCGGTGCTGGTCGTCAAATAAGCAGGAAGATATATAAAAATCCCGTTCGCGACAGGCGAACGGGATTTTTTATGGGATCATTTTGGGAAAAAGGAGGGGGAGGGCCGCGCTCATCGTCAGAACGCGACCCTCTCTTTGGGATAGATCATGGTTGGGTTTTTATGCGAAAGGATTTTCCGTCGGGTAAAGCATGCCTTTTGGTTGGTTGAAGGCAATGTCCTTTACACCAAGATAGCGGAAAATGTCGTAGAGTGCTTTGCCGTAATGGCCGAAGGCCACAGCGCCATGATGCGGGAAACGCTTTTCAATGAGCACATGGCGATAGAAGCGGCCCATTTCCGGAATGGCGAAAACGCCGATGCCGCCAAAGGAATTGGTAGCGACAGGCAGTATCTCGCCCTCGGCGATATAGGAGCGCAGCGTGGTATCCGCCGTGCTCTGCAGGCGGAAGAACGTGATCTGGCTGGCGTCGATGTCGCCCTCCAGCGTGCCGCGAGTGATGTCCGGCGTGCCGCCGTCCTCCAGCAGACGGTTCTGGATGAGCTGATATTTGACGCCGCCCTTTTTGAGCTTGCAGAGCGGAGTATTGCCGCAGTGGAAGCCCATGAAGGTATCCTTGAGCGTGTAGTCGTATTTGCCCTGGATGTTTTCCTCGAAGAGATCCTTTGGCACGGAGTTGTTGATATCGAGCAGGGTTACCGTATCGCCGCTCACGCAGATGCCGATGTATTCGCTCAGCGCGCCGTAGATATCGACCTCGCAGGAAACCGGAATGCCGCGGGAAACGAGCCGGCTGTTCACATAGCAGGGCTCAAAGCCGAATTCTGTCGGGAAGGCCGGCCAGCACTTGTTCGCGAAGGCGACATACTGGCGGGCACCTTTGTGCTCCTCTGCCCAGTCGAGCAGCGTGAGCTCATGCTGGGCCATGCGCTCCAGCAGATCCGGATACGGGTTGCCCTCGCGGCCCAGTTCCTTCGTCATATCCGCGACGACTGCCGGGATACGCTTGTCACCCTTGTGGGCCCGATAGGCAACGAGCAGGTCGAGCTCGGAGTTTTCCTCTACCTCGACGCCGAGATCGTAGAGTGCCTTGATGGGAGCGTTGCAGGCAAAGAAGTCCTGCGGCCGGGGGCCGAACGAGATGATCTTGAGGCCCGCGAGACCGATAAGGGTACGCGCAACCGGCTGGAATTCCGCGATCATGTCCGCGAGCTCTTCGGCTGTGCCTACCGGATATTCCGGAATGAAAGCCTTGATCTTGCGCAGGCCCAGGTTGTAGGAGCAGTTGAGCATGCCGCAGTAGGCGTCGCCGCGACCATTGATGAGGTTCTTGCCGGTTTCCTCGGCAGCGGCGACATACATGACCGGGCCGCTGAATCTCTGGGCAATCAGGGTCTCGGGTGTTTCCGGACCAAAGTTGCCGAGGAATACAACCAGCGCATTGCAGCCGGCCTTTTTGGCTTCCTCTACAGCAGCCAGCATATCCTTTTCATTTTCTACGGTCTGCTGTACCTCGTACAGGCTGCCGTATTTTTTGCCATAGGCCTCGGTGATGGCCCGGCGGCGATTCTCGGATAAGGAAATAATGAAGCAGTCGCGGCTGACGGAAATGATACCGCATTTTACCTGAGGGATATTGGTGATTGTCATGGGCGAAAACACTCCTTTTTCTTTTGCTTTTATTGTGACAGATTGGTTATGTGCACAAGCACGTTTATTTATGTACAAGCATAGCACGGGGGTGTTTTGTTGTCAATTGTTTATTATAAATTGCTAGCGTTTGCAGCTGTCTTAATATAAATGAAGGCGCTGGAAAACCATCGATATTGATGAAAAAAATTATAAAACCAGGCAGGCCAAAGGGGGCGGGCACCAGCGGCGGCAGGGAAAGTCCGGAAGAGGTTGATTTTTTAGAAAAAACAAAATTTGCTGTTGACGTGTTTCGTCGCGTATGCTATATTAAGACCAAGAAATGTGCTTGAGCACATAACAAAGAGGTGCACGGGAATGAATTATCTGATTGGAATCGACATCGGGACCTCGGCGACCAAGACGGTACTGTTCGATGAGAACTGCCGGGTCATCGCTTCGGCCTCCAGGGAATATCCTTTATATCAGCCGCAGAATGGCTGGGCCGAGCAGAAGCCGGAGGATTGGCGCGATGCTGTGACCGCGACGCTGCAGGCGGTTGTCAAAAAAGCGGCGGTGCCGGCAGAGGCGATCAAGGGCATTGGCCTTTCCGGGCAGATGCATGGACTGGTCATGCTGGATGAAAAGAACGAAGTGATTCGCCCCTCTATTATATGGTGCGATCAGCGTACAGCGAAGGAATGTGAGGAGATCACCGAGAAAATCGGTGCGGCGCGTCTCATTGAGATCACGGCCAATCCGGCGCTCACCGGTTTTACCGCCTCGAAGATCCTCTGGGTTCGCCATCATGAGCCGGAGAACTACCGGCGCTGCCGCCATATTCTGCTGCCGAAGGATTATGTCCGCTTCTGCATGACCGGCGTGTTCGCGACGGAGGTATCCGATGCAAGCGGCATGCAGCTGCTCGATGTTCCGGGGCGCTGCTGGTCGGATGAGGTACTGGAAAAGCTCGATATCGACAAGGCACTGCTTGCGAAGGTCTATGAGTCCCCGGAGGTTACGGGAACCCTCACACCGGAGTTCGCTGCCAGGACCGGGCTTTCGCCAGAGACCGTAGTCGTTGGCGGTGCCGGTGATAACGCTGCTGCAGCGGTTGGCACGGGCATCGTCGAAGACGGCCGCGCGTTCACGACCATCGGGACCAGCGGCGTGGTGTTCGCGCATACGGGCAGCCCGCGCATCGATCCCAAGGGAAGGGTACACACCTTCTGCTGCGCCGTTCCAGGCTGCTGGCATGTGATGGGGGTCACCCTGGCTGCGGGACTTTCCCTGAAATGGTTCAAGGAGAATTTCGCCGGGGACTATACGGCCCGGGCTGCAGCTGAGGGCGCGGATGTATACGATCTCATGGGCCGGGCGGCGGCTGAGGTTCCACTGGGCAGCAACCGTCTGCTGTATCTGCCGTATCTGATGGGCGAGCGTACCCCGCATCTGGACCCGGACTGCCGGGGCGTGTTCTTCGGCCTTTCGGCCATCCATACGAAACCGGATCTGATCCGGGCCGTCATGGAAGGCGTAGCCTACTCCCTCAAGGACTGCAATGATATCCTGGTAGAGATGGGCGTCCATGTGCAGGAAATGATGGCCTGCGGCGGTGGCGGCAAGAGCCCGCTCTGGCGACAGATGCTGGCGGATATGTACGGCTGCCGGGTGCGCACCATCAAGGCGCAGGAAGGACCGGCACTCGGTGTCGCAATCCTGGCCGGTGTCGGTGCCGGCATTTTCCCTGATGTGGTGACAGCCTGCCGGAAATTCATTGCGCTGGATAAGACCTGTGAACCGGATGCGGCGCATGGCGCTTATTATCAGAAGGGACATGCACTGTACCGGGAACTCTATCAGAAACTCCAGGGTTCCTATCAGGAACTGGCAAAGCTCTGAGCCGGTCCACGGTGCTTTTAAAGTCAAATACAGACGGTAACCTACCCTACTGCCGCCTGTAAAATATGATACGTACCGGCCTTGCGGCGGGGACAGGAAGGGAGGCCTTGCGGAGCGATAAGCAATTCCTCTGGGAATCGGTGATTCCTGCGATATTTTCATAAAATAAGGGGAGGCATTTGGAACATGAGTGTAAAGAAAATTTTAGTATTCTGCCTGGCGTTGATGGTATCCGTCGTCATGGCCGGCTGCGGTGGCGGCGGTCAGAGCAGCTCATCGGGCAGCGGCAGCGGAGCAAAGGGCATCAAGGTTGGCGTATCCATGCCGACGAAATCGCTGCAGCGCTGGAACCAGGATGGCGCGAACATGCAGGAAAAGCTCAAGGCAAAGGGCTACGAGGTGGATCTCCAGTTTGCTGAGAACAAGGTAGAGACCCAGGTTTCACAGATTGAGAACATGATCACGAAGGGCTGCAAGGTCATCATCGTCGGTGCAATCGACGGCGGCTCGCTCTCTTCGGTACTGGATGAAGCAAAGAATGCCGGTGTCAAGGTCATCTCCTATGACCGTCTGATCATGAACACCGATGCGGTCAACTACTACGCAACCTTTGATAACTATGGCGTTGGTAAGATCCAGGGCCAGTACATCGAGCAGAAGCTCGGCCTGAAGGATGGCAAAGGCCCCTTCAATTTTGAAATCACTACGGGACCGCTCGATGATAACAATGTAGTATTCTTCTTCAAGGGCGCAATGGATGTCCTCCAGCCGTATATCGACAAAGGACAGCTCGTCGTAAAATCCGGTCAGATGAGCCGCGAGCAGTGCGCAACGCCGAACTGGGATGAAGCCAAGGCCCAGGAAAGAATGGATAATATCCTCACGACGTATTACACGAATGCCAAACTGGATGCAGTCCTCTGCTCCAATGACTCCACGTCTCTGGGCGTGCAGTCCGCTCTGAAATCCGCAGGCTATAATTCCGCTGACAAGCCGATGCCGCTCGTAACGGGCCAGGATGCAAACCTGCCGAACGTAAAGGCAATCCTTGCCGGTGAGCAGGCAATGTCCGTATTCAAAGATACCCGTGCACTGGCTGACGAAGTCGTCAAGATGGTTGATGCCATGCTGAACGGCCAGGAACCGGAAGTCAACGATACCAAGAGCTACAACAACGGTGTGAAGGTTATTCCGTCCTATCTGCTGCAGCCGCAGTTCGTCGACAAGTCCAACTATAAGGACCTGCTCATCGATTCCGGCTACTATAAGGAAGCAGATCTGCAGAAATAACGAATACGAAGTTTTGAAAATGAATGGGTGAGACAGCTGCACTCAGCGTCCGTCGGGCAGCCGGGTGCAGCTTTTCTTATCTGTGGTATGGAGGGTTGAACATGCCAAAGGTTCTATTGGAAATGAAGGATATCGTCAAGGAATTCCCTGGCGGTGTACGGGCACTGGACCGGGTCAACATCAAGGTGGAGGAAGGCTCCATCCATGCACTGGTCGGCGAAAATGGTGCCGGAAAATCCACGCTGATGAATGTGCTCAGCGGTATCTATCCGTATGGCTCCTATGAGGGCGAGATCTGCTATGACGGCGAAGAGTGCCGTTTCAATACGATTCGTGACAGTGAAAAAAGGGGAATTGTCATCATTCATCAGGAATTGGCGCTGATCCCTTATCTGTCCGTTATGGAAAACATTTTTTTAGGCAATGAGAAGCAAAGCCATGGAATCATCAATTGGGAAATCTGCCGCGCAGAGGCGATGAGACTCATGCAGCGGGTCGGGCTGGATGATTTGCCGGATGTCCCGGTCAACAAGCTGGGTGTCGGCAAGCAGCAGCTCATTGAAATCGCGAAGGCACTGTCCAAGGATGTGCGGCTCCTGATACTCGATGAGCCGACTGCGTCATTGAATGACGATGACAGTGAGAAATTATTGAATCTTATTTTGGAACTTCGGGAAAAGATGGGCGTTACAGCGATCATCATTTCCCATAAACTCAACGAGGTCACCCGGATCTCGGATAAAATAACGGTCATCCGTGATGGCCGGACCATCGAAACCCTGGTCAAGGGGGAGGATGAGATCACCGAGGACCGTATCATCAAGGGCATGGTCGGACGCGAAATCACGAACCGTTACCCGCCACGCGAGGATACGCCGATTGGTGATACCTGCCTCTCGGTCAAGGACTGGACGGTGTATTCGCCCTATGTGGCCGGTAAGCTCATGGTGGATCATGTGAGCTTCCACGTCAAAAAGGGCGAGGTCGTCGGCATTGCCGGCCTCATGGGCGCAGGCCGCACGGAGCTTGCGATGAGCCTCTTTGGCAAGGCCTATGGACGCAATATCAGCGGCCAGGTATTCAAGGACGGCAAGGAAATCCGGCTGAACTGCGTGGCGGATGCCATCGACAACGGCATTGCCTACGTGACTGAGGACCGCAAGGGACAGGGCCTGGTGCTCATCGAGAGCATCCGGGAGAACATTTCCCTGCCGACATTGCCACGACTGGCTTCGCATGGCGTCATCAACGCGCACAAGGAGGTCAAGGTCGCCGAGGATTATATGCAGCGGCTGCACATCAAAGCACCGGGAATTTTCCAGAAAACGGGGAATCTCTCCGGCGGCAATCAGCAGAAGGTTATGCTGGCCCGCTGGATCTATGCGGACCCGGATGTGCTGATTCTCGACGAGCCGACGCGTGGTATCGATGTCGGCGCCAAATATGAAATTTACTGCATTATCAACGAGCTGGCGAAAAAGGGGAAATCCGTCATAGTAATCTCCTCGGAGCTTCCGGAGGTCCTGGGCGTGAGCGATCGCGTCTACGTGATGAACGAGGGCCGGTTCGTAGGCGAACTCAGCCGGGAAGAAGCCTCGCAGGAGAGCGTCATGCGCTGCATCATGGAAAACACGAAGCAGCAGGCAGTTTGATGGTATTGTAAGGGAGGATAAAAGATGAGTATGGAAAAAGCCGTCCAATCCAATGGACAAAACGATACGCCGATGCAGAGCCTCTTGAATAAGGGGACGCTGTCGACGGCAATGCAGAAATACGCGATGTTTATCGCCTTGATCCTGATTGCGATCTTCTTTCAGGTACTGACCGATGGTGTGCTGCTCGCACCGATGAATATCTCCAAGCTGGTCATGCAGAACAGCTACATCCTGATTCTGGCCATCGGCATGCTGCCCTGTATCCTGACCGGTGATATCGATCTGTCGGTAGGTTCGGTTGTCGCGGCCATCGGTGCCATTGCCGGTACGCTGATCATTTCGAAGGGCTTCTCGGTTGGTACGACCGTTGTGGCCTGCCTGGCCATCGGCCTGCTGATCGGAGCCTGGCAGGGCTTCTGGGTTGCCTTCGTGCGGGTTCCGGCCTTCATTGTGACCCTGGCCGGCATGCTGCTGTTCCGTGGCCTGACAATGGTCATTCTCGACGGCAATACGCTTTCCCCGTTCCCGGATTCCTATCAGTTCGT
Source organism: uncultured Selenomonadaceae bacterium (assembly GCA_964520975.1). Classification (GTDB taxonomy): domain Bacteria; phylum Bacillota; class Negativicutes; order Selenomonadales; family Selenomonadaceae; genus CAZFPA01. Next base: position 26,203 of record CAZFPA010000012.1, read on the forward strand.
TGCCCAGAAATTCCTGCAGGATATACCGCTTTTTGCCAGTATTCCGTATAGCACGATGCTGATCGGCGTGCTGCTCGCTGCCGTCTGCGTATGGCTCGAAGTGCACAGCTATCGGCAGAAGGTACAGTACGGCATTCCGGTCGGCAGCAAAGGCATGCTGGCCTTCAAGAGCGGTATCATCATCTTCGTGAGCCTCTTTGCCACCTACTGGCTCAGCCAGTTCAAGGGACTGCCGCTCATTCTGATCCTGCTGGCCTTCCTCATCGCCATCTACTCCTTCATCTGCAACAAGACGGTGTTTGGCCGTCGCGTCTATGCACTGGGCGGCAATGAGAACGCTACGCGCCTTTCGGGTATCAAGACCAAATGGGTCCGCTTCATCGTATTCGTCAACATGGGTCTCATGGCGGCTGTTGCCGGTCTGGTATTCTCAGCCCGTCTGAACTGCGCGGCACCTTCTGCCGGCATGATGTTCGAGCTCGATGCCATCGCGGCCTGCTACATCGGCGGCGCTTCGGCAACTGGCGGCGTTGGAACCATTGTCGGTGCTATTGTCGGCGGCCTGGTCATGGGCACACTGAACAACGGCATGTCCATTCTGGGTATCGGCATTGACTGGCAGCAGATGATCAAGGGTCTGGTACTGCTCGCAGCCGTAGCCTTTGATATTTACAACCAGTCGAAGAAATAATGAGGTGATACAGATGATCAAGAAAGTAACGAGTGCAGATTTCCGCCCCTATGGGCGGGTGCTGGACCTGGACACGGCGGCCTTTACGGCGGCCATCCAGGCACAGCCGGCAACGGCTGCGGACAGCGTCGTATATGAGCCGTCGGTTGCCGCCTTCGAGGCACTGCCGCTTTTCCAGGAGCTCGCGGCGTCCGTTTACGGCGGCATGCCCATCGAGTTCGGGCACTGCAGCGGCTTCAATGAGAAGCTCAATGCGGTAGAATACCATCGTTCCTCGGAAATCGATATCGCGGCGACGGATCTCATCCTCATGCTCGGGCGGCAGCAGGATATCGATTATGCCTCCCGTCAGTATGACACCGCGCACATAGAACTCTTTTTTGTACCGGCGGGTACAGCGGTGGAGCTTTATGCGACAACGCTCCACTTTGCTCCCTGCAGTGTCAACGGACAGGAATTCCGCTGTGGCGTGGTGCTGCCTAAGGGGACCAATGAACCGCTGCCCTTCAAGCTCACCGGCAAAGGCGAAGATCGGCTGCTGTTCGCGGTGAACAAATGGCTCATCGCCCATAAGGAAAGCGGCCTGGAGAAGGATGGCGCCTGGATTGGTCTGACCGGGAAGAATGTTTCTTTGTGAGAATGGAGCGCCGGCTTTCGCTCGGCGCTCTTTCTTTTTTGCCGGATACATCTTTACGGAAAATGAAAAAACAGTTAGAATGGAAAAAAGATTTGGAAATTAGGGAATTCGTCAGGGATTCCTTGGATCGGGTGATGGAATGGTTACGATTAAGACGATTGCCGAGCTCTGCGGGGTATCCCGGGGCACGGTGGACCGCGTGCTGCACGGACGCGGCAATGTGAAGCCGGAGACAGAAGAGCTTGTACATCATATGGCGGAGCAGCTTGGCTATACGCCGAATCCGGCCGGAAAAGCCCTGGCTGCCCGCAAGCATCGGCCGGTAGTCGGTGTGCTGCTGGCATCGGAGGGGAATCCTTTCTTCGATGATGTGATCCGCGGCATCAAAAAGGCGGAGGAGATGTATCATATCTACGGGCTGAAGGTGATCTGGCAGACGATGAAGGGCTACAACGTCCAAAAGCAGCTCGATCTCATCGAAAGGCTGCAGCCCCGGATCAATGCACTCATCATCAATCCCATCAATGATCCGCGCATTGCGCAGAAAATCGATGCGCTGGTGGCCGCGGGCATCCTCGTTGTCACGCTGAACAATGATATTGAGAACAGCCGCCGTCACTGCTATGTGGGCAGTGACTACGTCAATGGCGGCGAGACGGCCGGTGCGCTTTTTAAGCTGCTCATGCGCAAGAGCGAGCAGGTATCGCTGGGGGTTGTCCAGGGCAACAGCCATGTGCTCGGCCATTGTCAGCGCCTGGAGGGCTTCCGTTCGCGGCTCGCAGCGCTGCCGAATGTCCAGATCTGTGCCATGGTGGAAAATGAGGATGATGAGATCTGTTCCTATGAGCGCACACGCGAAATGCTGCTCGAACATCCGCAGATCAATGCGCTTTTCATCATCGCGGGCGGTGTCTATGGTGCCTGCCGGGCCGTGCTTTCGGTCAAGCGGCCGCAGCCGCTCACGGTCATTGCGTTCGACAGCGTTCCCTCCACGGTGGAGATGATGAAGAAGGGTGTGATCCAGGCAGTCATTTATCAGCATCCGTATCGGCAGGGACACAAGGCAATGGACATCGTGTTCGAATATCTCGTCAATGGCATTACACCGCGAAATTCCGTGTATTTGCTGAAAAACGAGGTCAAGCTCATTGAAAATCTTTAAGTAAAGAACAAGGGAGTAGGAAATTTCTCCCTTGTTTTTTGTTTTATGGGCAAAAACGCAAAAATATTTTGAAATACGGAACGATTTATCGTATAATAATCATATATATTTTCTCATGTAGTACATGCGACATGGTATATAGGAAAAAAGGCGGGGTGATAACAGATGGCAAAAAAGAGCACGGTAGCGGCAGCCGGAGGAGTTGCGGCAGAAATTGGCAAGGATGGCCAAGTCTGTAGCCAGCTTTTGCAGGAGACGCAGGCCCAGCTTTTCGAGATACAGCAGGAAAACCTTCGAGCGAAGCGCCGTCTGCGGCAGAAGAATGAAATCTTCAATCTGCTGCTGGAACGGGTCAATGTCGTTTCGTTCGAATACGATGTAGAGGCGGACCGGCTGTTCTATACGCGCATGCAGGCGGATAAGCAGATCGTGGAAAGCGAGATTGTGGAATTTGGCGGGTACCTGGCCGATATCCTTTATGATGATAAGGGCAGGCGCAGGGTTTTAAAGAAGTTCAGGGATGCCTGCCAGAAGCCGGTGACCGGGCAGGTGGAGTTCTGTGCGAAGTTCCTGGAGGAATACTGCTGGTATCGTTCTAGCTATAAGAGCCTGGTCGACAGCCTGGGGCAGGTCTATGCGGTGATCGGCTATACGGTGAATATCCAGGAAGAGGTCATGGATCGTGATAAGCTCGTGGAGTCGGCGCAGCGCGATTCGCTCACGAAGCTCTACAACCGCGAGATGACGGAAAACCTCGTAAATGATCGGCTGGTGCATCTCGAGCCCGGCGAAAAGGGTGTGCTCTTTTTGCTCGACATCGATAATTTCAAGAAGATCAATGACGAGTTCGGCCACATGGCGGGAGACGGCTTCCTGCGGGCCGTCACGGAGGCCATTCGGGCGGATTTCCGCGGGGATGACGTGCTGGGCCGGGTCGGTGGTGATGAATTCGTGATCTTCCTGCACGGAGCCATGAGCATTGACGCGATCGAGAAACGGGCGCAGCGCATCATTGATATTTTCATGCGGCTGCCCGTGGAAGCGGCCGGAGGCATTACCTGCAGCATGGGCATTGTCGCAACGGGCAAAAACTCAGCTGTATACGCGGAGCTGCTGCCCAAGGCGGATGAGGCGCTGTATTCGGCGAAGAACCGCGGGAAGAACCGGTATCGCATGTATGGCGATGATAAGTACTGAACCGGCTCCCCGTGGGCAGTATTTTCTGCCTCCTTATGGCGCGAAATTTCTCTTCTGAAGAAAACCTCGCCGGGCAAAATTTTGTCTTGCAAAATTTTGAACAATGGCGTTATAATAAACCTGTAAAAAGTAAATATGCTGTGCGGGACCTGACGGATGAGTGGAAATGACCACGTGGACCGCGGAGCAGTAATAGCCGACCGTCTGGGCAGAGAGATTTTTGCCTGGACGGTTTTTTGTTTGGGCGGATATCTCTTCGAGTACTTATCTCTCTATGTTCAGAAAGGATGATTGCTTTATGAGAAACCGTTGGTTAATTGCTCTGTCTGCCATTGGCATCCATATCTGCATCGGCAGCGTCTACGCCTGGAGTGTGCTCACGCGCCCGATCATGCAGGAAATGGGCTTTTCCCTCAAGGAGACCACCTGGACGTTTTCGCTCGCGATTCTGTTCCTCGGGCTTTCCGCAGGCTTTTTAGGCAGCTTCGTCGAGAAATACGGTCCAAAACGCAGCGGCCTTATTTCTATGTGCTTTTTTGGTACGGGGATGTTCGGAACAGCCCTCGCGCTCCATCTGCACAGCCTCACACTGCTCTATGTATTCTATGGCGTGATTGGCGGCATTGGCCTTGGCGTAGGCTACATCACGCCGGTATCGACGCTGGTGAAGTACTTCCCGCATAACCGTGGCTTTGCCACCGGGCTTGCCATCATGGGCTTCGGCTTCGCGAGCCTCATCGCAGGTCCGCTCATGCAGTATCTCACGGCCGCCTATGGCCTCGTGGATAATTTCCTGATTTTAGGCTGTGTCTACATGGTCATCATGGGCATGTCGGCGCTCTACCTGAAGCCGCCGGCAGCTCCGGCCGCCGCGCACAGCAAGGTCACGGTGCAGGTACATGGCTTCACAGCGAATGAGGCGCTGAAAACCTGGCAGTTCGGTGCGCTCTGGTGGGTGTTCTTCGTGAATATCACCTGCGGCATCGGCCTCCTGGCCGTGGCTTCACCGATGGCCCAGGATGTCGTGAAGATGTCACCGGCCGCGGCGGCTTCGATGGTCGGCATCATCGGCCTGCTCAACGGCTTCGGCCGCATTGCCTGGTCTACGGTATCGGACTACATCGGCCGCGGCTGGACCTATGTGCTCTTTTTCACCATTGAGATCGCGGCCTTCTGGCAGCTCGCCGGAACGACGGACGCCTTTATGTTCCAGGTGCTCGTGCTGCTGATCATCAGCTGCTATGGCGGTGGCTTCTCCTGTATGCCGGCTTATCTGAGCGATATCTTCGGTACGCGTCAGCTCAGCGCGATCCACGGCCGCATCCTTACGGCCTGGGGCATTGCCGGCGTGGTTGGTCCGTCGCTGGTATCCTGGCTGCGGGAGTCTACGAGCGGCTATTCGCTCACGCTGGAATTCTTTGCGGGCTGCTTCGTGGTGAATTTCTTCATCGCACTGGTGCTCAAGCAGCGGGGCAAAGAGACGGCTGCCGCGACGGCGCCTGCTGTAAAGACGGTATGACCGTCAGCTGATAACTTAAGGGGACAATGCGTCACAAGCATTTGTCCCCTGTTTTTTTAAGGTAAAAAGAAGGTGCCTGATACAAATTTCCTGCCTGGGCTTGACGAAAAGCAGGAATGGTATAAAATTAAGAATAGTAAGAATCAATTGCGGGATGGGAATAATATTGCCTGAATGGAGATCGGATTGTGGAAAACATGGGGATCCATATACATGGAAAAAGAATACGGCTATGGCTGGCGGCACTGTTCCTGCTGGGGGGGCTGCTGCAGGGAAGCCTGGCGGCCGCGGGTGAGCTCAATACCGTCTGGCGCTATCGCGAGGGGGATTCACCGCAGGATGCCCAGGGATACTATGTCTGGCTGCAGGCACTGCAGGCCAGCGATGCTGGCTGGTCCGTCTATAATTATCCGCATCAGCCGCCGCTCGCGGGCGATAACGGTGGCGTCGTCTGGCTCACGACGGTACTGCCGGCGGAGGCCTATAGTACTCCTACGCTCTTTTTTACGACAACGGAGGAATCCTTCCGGGTATTTCTGAATGACCGGCTCATCTATCAGTATGGGGATCTTTCCTATCGTTCTTCCTATGGCATGAAGTGGCACATGGTGAGCCTGCCCGCGCATTACGCGGGCAAACACCTGACCTTTCAGATCTATTCGCGGCATCCGCACCGCCTCGGTGTCTTTGACCGCATGAGCATCGATGACAGCGTGTCGCAGATGAAGCGCCTGTTCCAGTATGACGCGATGTATGTCGTGGCCCTGCCCGCGGCGGTGATCATGTTCCTGATCATCGGGGCCTGCTATATTGCCCAGCCCGCGCGACGGCGCCTTTATGTCTATATCATGATGTTTTTTGCCAGCTTTATCCTCTGGCTGGCCGGGGCCTGCAATACGAAGCTCCTGTTTGCGGACTATCCGGCGGCCTGGTGGTACCTCTTGCTGCTGTCGGTCTATACCATGCCGATTTTCGGCAATCTCATCGTCTACAGCGTTCTGGAGGCAGGCGCTAAGAAATACCTGCGCTTTGTCGTCGGAATCTACATCATACTTTGGTGCACGGCTGTCGGTGGTGAACTGCTGGGTCTTGGCAGTATGGATTACTGCCTGTCCGTGTTCTATGTGGTGTTGACCCTGCTGCAGCTCATGGTCGGGGTGCTCGTCGTCCGTTCGGCCGGTCAGGGAAACCGGTACAGCCAGGTGCTGCTTTTCCCGCTCCTTGGTATTCCGCTGCTTGCCGTCTACGATGGTGTCTGTGCACATTTCCGGCTCTTTTCCTGGGTCACGCATGTGACGCCGCTCGGCATCTTTACCTTCATCTTTTTCATCCTGCGCATTCTCATGGATACCATGCGCAAAGAGGAACAGCTTTCTGAGCTCACGAGCGATCTGGAGACAAAGATCGTCAATGTGACGCAGCAATCGGAGATCGACCCGCTGACGAAATGCTTTAACCGCAGAAGGTTCGAGAGCGCGATGAAGCAGGAGACACAGATTGCTGAGGTACAGAAATCCCGGCTCACGATGCTCATGCTGGATATTGACTTTTTCAAGCGCATCAACGATACCTATGGTCATGCGACCGGCGACTGTGTACTGCTGCATTTCGCCGATATCGTGCGTTCCCACCTCGATGCCCGCCATACCTTCATCCGTTACGGCGGCGAGGAATTCGTTGTGCTCTGCCGTGGCTATGACGCGGTGGAGGGCTTCCATCTGGCGGAGCGCATCCGCCAGTCGGTGCAGTTTTCCGCTATGCTGCCGGGAGAGATCATCACCTGCAGTATTGGCGTAAGCCAGTGGCATAACGGCGAGGATGACCAGGCCCATTTCTATCAGCGGGCCGATCAGGCCATGTACGCAGCCAAGCAGCATGGCCGCAACCGGGTGATGACGGAGGCGGACAGCCGCGAATGACACTTTAACAAGAAAGCCCTTGGACCGTTTGGTCCAAGGGCTTTTTTCAATCCAGTTTTTTCTTCACGATGCAGCCGGTCTGCCGGGTCTTTTCCATATCGATGACACGCTGGTTGCGGCTGCCGCGGAAGGGCAGGGTCAGGTCGCGCTGCTCCAGGTCAAATTTTCCATCGACAAGGACATCAATGCGCTGCAGCAGCTCGGTCACCGCCGGATTTTCCATGCGGGAAAGCTCCTCGAGAGTATAGCCGGTATAGGCCCAGATATCCAGGCCGTGTGCATGGAGCTTTTCGGCCAGCTCAGCCAGCGGGGCGGGCTGACAGAAGGGCTCGCCACCGCTGAAGGTGACACCGGAAAGCAGTGGATTATCGAGGATATGCGTGAGCAGGTCATCCGTATCGGCGGGCTTCCCGCTGGTGAAGTCGTGCGTCTGCGGATTTTGGCAGCCCTCACAATGATGGGGGCAGCCCTGCGTGAAGATCGTGAAGCGGTAGCCTTCGCCGTCAACGATGGAATCGTTGACCGTTCCGGCGATTTTAATGGAGGCCATGCTTTACGCGGTCATGCTCCTCGGCGCGTTTGGCATTGTTCCAGCGGTCAATCGTGCCAACAAGATAACCGGTGATGCGACGGATGCGCTCAAATTTTGGCGGGCGCAGCGTGTAGTCCAGAGCGACACTGCCGTTCTGGGCAGCCGATATCTCGAGGCGCTCAAGCTCTTCGCTCGTCTGCTCATGGATGTAGTCGATGTAGTTGGTGATTTCCTGCTCGGAAACATTGTCAACGCCTTTGACGCTGACCTCGATACCGTTGACGGTCATGTGGATCACGTTCCTTTTCTTTGATTTATTTATGGGGTATCGCCGGACTGTATCAGTCGCAGCAGTTCATGCGCGGAATGATGATGCGCTGGTGATGCTCGGCCTCGGTGCGGCCGCAGCGGGGACATACATTGTCGATGATGCCGTTATAGCCGCAGATCGGATCGCGGTCTACGGGATGGTTCACGGAGCCGTAGCCGATGCCGCTGTCGTGCATGCAGCGGATGATGGCCTCAAAGGCCTTGAGATTATGCGACGGATCGCCATCCATCTCCACATAGCTGATATGGCCGGCATTCGTGAGATTATGATACGGACCCTCGATCTGGATCTTTTTTGCGGCGGCAATCGGATAGTATACGGGAACATGGAAGCTGTTCGTATAATAATCGCGATCGGTGACGCCCGGAATCTTGCCGTAGACCTGCTGGTCAATCTTTACAAAGCGTCCGCTCAGGCCCTCGGCTGGCGTTGCGAGCAGTGTGAAGTTCAGGCCGGTCTGCGCGGATTTTTCATCCATGCGCTGGCGCATGTAGCCGACAATTTCGAGGCCGAGCTTCTGGGCCTTTTCTGACTCGCCATGATGCTCGCCGATGAGTGCCTTGAGGCATTCCGCGAGACCGATGAAGCCCATGGAGAGCGTGCCGTGCTTGAGGATCTCGGCGACGCAGTCATCCGGTCCGACGGACTCGGAGTCAATCCAGACACCCTGGCCGATGAGGAACGGATAGTTGCGGCCGCGCTTGGAACACTGGATCTTGAAGCGATGCAGGAGCTGACGGAAAACCAGCTCGGTGATTTCATCAAGTCCTTCGTAGAACTTCTTGATATCGCCCTTGGCCTTGATGGCCAGGCGCGGCAGGTTGATGCTGGTAAAGCTCAGATTGCCGCGGCCGCAGGTGACCTCGCGCTTCGGATCGTGGACGTTGCCCATGACCCGTGTCCGGCAGCCCATGTAGGCAACCTCGGAATCATAATCATCCGGCTTGTAGTACTGCAGGTTGAAGGGGGCGTCGAGGAAGCTGAAATTCGGGAACAGGCGCTTGGCGGAAGTCTTGATGGCTAACTGGAAGAGATCGTAGTTGGGATCTCCCGGATTGTAGTTCACGCCCTCTTTGACCTTGAAGATCTGGACCGGGAAAATCGGCGTTTCGCCATTTCCGAGCCCGGCCATCGTAGCCTTCAGGAGGTTGCGCATGACCATGCGGGCTTCCGGCGAAGTGTCTGTACCGTAGTTCACGGAGCTGAACGGCACCTGTGCGCCTGCCCGGGAATTCATCGTGTTGAGATTGTGGATGAAGGCCTCCATTGCCTGATAGGTCGCACGGTCCGTGGCATCGATGGCCGCCTCGGCAGCGTAATCGTGAGCCCGGGCGGCCTGATTGGCCGATATCGGCTGGAAGCTGTGCATGGCCTGATGCTCCGGCAGGAATTCAATGAGTGCGGCCCGGAAAGCATCCGTGGTCTGCAGCGTGATGTCCTGCGGAATCATGCGCTGGATTTCCTTGGAAAGCAGCTGTGCATCGCTGAGCGAGAGCCCGAGCGCTGCCCGGAAAAAGGCCGAAAGCTGTTCAAAATACTGCTTGCGGAAGGTCTTCGTGACACCGGGGGCCATCGAGTAATCGAAATTCGGTACGGACTGGCCGCCGTGCATTTCGTTCTGGTTCGCCTGAATCGCGATACAGGCCAGTGCCGCGTAGGAGCGGATGTCGTTCGGCTCCCGGAGGTATCCATGCCCCGTGGAGAAGCCGTCCTTGAAAAGCTTCAACAGATCGATCTGGCAGCAGGTCTCGGTAAGCATATAGAAATCTTTGTCGTGAATATGGATGTCACCGTCGATATGGGCGGCAGCGATATCCTTTGGCAGAATGTAATGGTCGATGTAGTACTTCGATCCCTCGGAACCGTACTTGAGCATTGTCCCCATAGCCGTATCAGCATCAATGTTGGCATTTTCGCGTTTGATATCAGCATCCTGTGCCTTTTGGAAGGTGAGCTCATTGTAGATGTCCATGAGGTCGCCCTGGGCCTGGCGGATCTTCGTGTGTTCCGCGCGGTAGAGAATGTAGGCCTTGGCCGTGCTGGCAAAATTGCGTTTGATGAGGACTTTTTCCACCGAGTCCTGAATGAATTCCACCGAAGGAGTATCCTCCTGCGAAATCTGCTTGACTACCTCAGCGGTCAGGCTCTCGAGACGATGTGTGGAGAAGGTTTCGTCGATGGACTCCAGATTCGCCTTGCGGATTGCATCGGTGATTTTCTGCGCGTCAAAGGGGACAAGGTCGCCCGTACGCTTTCTGATGTTCTGCATGATTACACAATCTCTTTTCTGTAGTGTTCTTTTAAATCTAAAGTGGATTATACAATATATGCGATATGGTGTCAATGGGACATACTATATGTAGTTTATTTTATCCACAAGGAAAGATTAATAAAAATACATAATTAGTGAAAATTATACATTGCGGATTGCTGCCGGACAGAAAGAAAACAGCGCCATTGGCTGGCGCTGCTCGGCTTCTCTTTCAGACTCGTTTTGTATAAACTTGCTTTATTCACCGACCGACGGTGGATAACTTATTTCACTTGTGGATAACTTGCATCTACATGTAGTGGTGAGTGGAGGTGAACATCAAGATGTAGATTCCTGGATGATCGTGCGCACCGGGAAGGGGATTTCAATGCCTTCCTGGCGGTAGCGCTTCGTGAGCGCCTTGATGAACTCGTGCTTGAGAAGGAACTGGTTCGCGAATTCACTGGAATGCAGGATCACATTGAAATTGATGCTGGAGTCAGCGAACGTATGGAAGCGCACGGCCGGTTCCTGATCGAGCTTGTGGTCGACGCGTTCCATGACCTCGCGCGCTACCTCCAGCGTGACGCGCTCGACCTGCTCGAGGTCGCTGTCATAGCTCACGCCGACAGGGACACTGATGGACAATGCCTGTTTCGGCATGCTGAAATTCGTGAGGATTGCCGAGGCGATTTTCTGGTTCGGGACGACGATCACATTGCCGGAGCCGCCCAGAAGTGTGGTGAAGCGCCAGGTGATATCGGTCACGCGGCCTTCCTCACCGGAGCTCAGCCGGATGTAGTCGCCCAGGCGCAGCTGCTTTGACAGGATGAGATGGAGGCCCGAGAAGATATTCGCCAGGGTCTCCTGCAGGCCGAGGGCGACGGCCATACCGCCGACGCCCAGGGCGGTGAGGATCGGCGCAATGGAGATGCCGCAGTATTCGAGGATAATCAGCAGGCCCATGGCGTAGATTACGATGTTCACGATATTCGTGAGCAGGGAGGTCTTGGGCAGGTCTGCGCTGCGCTGCGTGCGGATATCAATCATGCCCGCCAGCGTCCGGGCTGCGACCCGGGTGATGGTGAAGACGATGATGGTGAACAGAATATAGGAAAGCAGATGCTTGATGGGGGCAGCGATATCGAGTGAATTAATCATCCAGTAGAGGCCGATGCCCAGGCACCAGGCCAGCGGCAGTCCGCGCAGGGCATGGATGAGCACGTACTGCAGCGTATCCTCCTCGATGGTCAGATGGTTTGCGATGCGCCGCCGTACAAGCTTGTTGAGCAGCAGGCCGATGATAAAGGAAACGGCCAGGATGCAGACCGGCATGAACAGCATAGCTGCAAGCTGACTGGCATTGATATGTTGGAATGGAAATAGCAAATCAAACAAGATGAACCCTCCTTTTGGCTTTAATTATAACGCGATTGTTCAGGGTTTCGCAACGCGAAATCCTGCTAAAGAGCGTTATTTAAGGAGAAGAAAAAACGCAAGCAAGTTTCCTTTGGGAAATACGCGTATTGTCAGGACAGGAGCTTGTCGAACGCATAAACAAATATTTGTGGGGAAATGGCGCTATGCTTTTGCGTTTGTTGTGGTACAATGAAAACAGTTGTTTTGTATAGTATAATTCTCTATTGTACAGGAAAGAGGGATATTTATGGATAAAATCATCAAGGAAGGTTCTCGGCTGCGGTTTCGGCAGGCGACGGTCGCGGATATGGACTATATCATGGAGGCCGAGTATCGGCCGGAGAATGCCAGATATGTGATTCCTTATACCCGGGAAGTGCACATGCTCACGCTCGATAGCGAGGGGGCCATCCATATCATCATCGAGGAGAAGGCGACGGGAGCGAAGGTCGGCTTCCTCATGATTGCCGGCCTCGATAATCCATCGAAGGAAGTCGAATGGACGCGGATCATTCTGGATGCCAAAGGAAAGGGCTATGGACATGAGACCTTGAAGCTTCTGAAGGCATGGGCCTTTGATGATCTCAAATTCCATCGGGCCTGGCTGGACTGCAAGGATTATAACGCCCGGGCGCTCCATGTCTATGAATCGGAGGGCTTGCAGCGCGAGGGCCTGATCCGCGAGACCATCCTTACGGACGGTGTCTATGAGAATCTGGTGATCCTCGGCATTCTGGATCGGGAATTCTTTGCCCGCCGTGAACAGGGACTTGAAAAAATTTGCTAGCAGGTACTTCAGGAAGAGCAGACCGTGTATTGTGTCTGCTCTTGTCTTTTGGCAAAATTTCGCAAGAAGGGACACGTGACCTTTTTTTGGCGAGGCAATATCATTAAGATAAAAAAAGACAAAATAAGAATAAAGATATGCTCATTGCGGTGAGGAAAATTCGGATAATTCAAATCTGAACGACGAATTCGATTTTTGAGGGGAGAATGAAGGAAAATGTACTTATTTATCAATTGCATAGGGATATTTGTATTCCTGGGGCTGGCTTTCCTGTTTTCAAAGAGCAAAGAGGAAATCCGCTGGAAATCCATTGGCGTGTTGTTCGGCCTGAACGTGTTTGTGGCCTGGTTCCTTACCCAGTTTTCCATCGGGCGTGAAATCGTAAGCGCCGCCGCAGCCGGCTTCGTATGGCTGGTCGATGTAGCCTATACGGGTATCGCGTTTGCGTTCCCGGACTGGGTCCATGTCCCGCAGATGAATTTTTTCACCTCGGCGCTGCTGCCGATTTTGCTGGTTGTTCCGATGTTCGATCTGCTGACCTACTGCGGCATCCTGCCGTGGATCATCAAATGGATTGGCCGCGGCCTGGCTTTCGTAAGCCATCAGGCGCAGTTTGAGTCCTTCTTCGCTATTGAGATGATGTTCCTGGGCAATACCGAGGCCCTGGCCGTATCGCGCCATCAGCTCGATACCATGCGCCCGGAGCGTGGCCTGACTTTGGCCATGATGTCCATGAGCTGCGTTACCGCTTCGCTCATCGGCGTTTATACCAAGATGATGCCGGCAGAATTCATTCTCACGGCAGTACCACTCAATGTCATCAACGCACTTATCATTTCGAGCATCCTGCATCCGGTATGGGTTGAACGCGAGGAGGATACCATTGCCAGGATCGGCGATGCAGACGGCAAAGAGCCGTTGTTCTCCTTCCTGGGAAATTCCATCCTTGGTGCTGGCCGACTGATCCTCATCATCGCGGCGAACGTCATCGCTTTCGTAGCTTTGGCTGCACTCATTGACAAGCTGCTGGGCATCGTGCATCCGGCACTGAGCCTGGAGCATATCTTTGGCGTCGTGATGTTCCCGTTTGCCTGGCTCATGGGCCTGCCGTCGGATGAGGCCTTCCAGTTCGCGCAGTACATGGGCACGAAGATCGTCACGAACGAGTTCGTCGTCATGCTCAATGCCGGCCCTATCATGGATACCTTCAGCCGTCATCTGCAGGGAACGCTGACAATCTTTGTCACCTCCTTTGCAAATTTCTCGACGGTCGGGATGATTGTCGGTGCCTTCAAGAGCCTCACGAATAAGGAAAAGAGCGATATGGTTGCCAGCAATGTCGGCTATATGCTGCTTTCCGGTGTGCTCGTATCCCTGTTGTCTGCAGCGATTGCCGGACTCTTTATCTGGTAATTATATATATGTAGAGTTTTTGCCAAAAATGGCGGCTGGCTCTCCCTGGGTGGGGAGGCCAGCCGCCATTTTATTTCTCCAGGAGCTGTTCCAGTGCCGCATGCTGCGTGCGGCTGATGCTGATTTTTCCGTGGACCAGGGAAATGCTGCCCGCCGCCTTCAGCTCGGCCACGCAGCGGTTGACTGTCTTGATGCTGGTGCCGATGGCGTCAGCGATGTCCTGGCGCTTCTTGCGCAGCAGAAAGGGAATCCTGGCATCGGGCGGGCAGCTGTGTACAAGGTATTCCACCAGGCGCTGGCGCCCGGGGACAAACTTGATGGTACCGTGCTCGTTGGCAGTCGGGTACATTTTTTCGGCTACGATGCGCGCGGCCAGCAGCGCCATGGCGGTGCTGCTCTGTACCCATTGCAGGAAGGCATCGCTGGTCATGGCCAGGAGATCGCAGGTGGTGGCGGCCTCTACAGTAGCGGCATAGTGGGGCTGGCTCGCCAGGATCTCCACTTCGCCGATGAAGCTTGGGGCGCTGAAGTGCGTGAAGCTGTAGCGGTGTCCGTCCATGAATTCGTTGCTGACCCGCACGGTGCCCTTCAGCAGTACGTAGAGGTGTTTGATCTCGCCGCCCTTGAGCAGGATGGATTCCCCGGGAGAGAACTTTTTGCGGCAGGTCTGGCGCCGGATTTCATCCGGCATAGCGGCCAGGGCATCCAGAAGTTCATACATGCGGTTTTGCCTCCTCGATTTGGTTTATTTCTTCTATTCTAACGAATCCACAGAGAAAAAACAATAAAAAGCCATATGTCCTTTTTTTTCGGCCAGCCGACCGGTACAATAACAAATAGGATAGAACAGAATAAATATTGTAAAAATTTACACGAAAGAGGGTTTTTTCATGAGTATTCATATTCAGGCTGCACCAGGAGAAATTGCGGATCGCGTATTGCTGCCGGGAGATCCCCTGCGGGCAAAGTACATCGCGGAGACATTTTTGGAGGATGCGGTCTGCTATAATACCGTGCGCAACGCCTTTGGCTATACCGGGACCTATCAGGGCAAGCGCATTTCCATCCAGGGAACGGGCATGGGCATTCCGTCGATTTCCATCTACGTCAATGAACTCATCCGCGACTATGGCGTGAAAAAGCTTTTCCGCGTCGGAACCTGCGGCGGCATGAATCCGGATGTCCATGTGCGCGATGTCATCATCGCCCAGGGAACGACAACGGATTCCTCCATCATCCTGAATACCTTCGGTGCTGGCATGTACTACGCACCGCTGGCAGATTTCGAGCTGCTGCGCACGGCCTATGAGGCGGCGAAGGCGCAGGGCATTCCGGTGAAGGTCGGCAATCTGCTTTCCGAGGATCGTTTCTACAACGATGAAATGGATCGCAAGAAGCTTGTGGACTACGGCGTACTGGCTACGGAGATGGAGGCTGCAGCGCTCTATATGCTCGCGGCGAAATACCATGTACAGGCCCTGGCTGTGCTGACCGTCAGCAATCATCTGCTGACCGGTGAGGAGACGACGGCGGAGGAGAGAGAGACCTCCTTCAACGATATGATCCGGGTGGCCCTGGAAGCGGCTGCCCGCGACTAAAATTTAAGATCAAAGGAAGGTACTATGTCGTTTATCAATCATTGCAAAGAAGCAAAAACAGAAATCATGGCAGGCATCACCGCCTTTTTCGCTGTGTCCTATATCATCATCATCAATCCGATGATTTTGGCTGATGCGGGGATTCCCGCTGATCTGAGCGTATTCGCGACGATCTTTATTTCCATCCTGGGCTGCCTGGTCATGGGGCTCTGGGCGGATGCGCCGATCGTGCTCGTGCCGGGCATGGGCGTCAATGCCTTTTTTACCTATACCGTGGTAGTGAGCATGGGCTTTTCCTGGCAGGGGGCCATCGCGGTATCGCTGGTCTCCGGACTCATTTTCATGGGCCTGGCCTGCAGCCGTTGTGCGGCGTTCCTCACGAAGGTCATCCCACCCTCGTTGAAATATGGCATCACCGCGGGAATCGGGCTTTTCCTGGTGGAAATCGGTCTGGAGAAGGCCGAGCTCATTCGGGCCGGTACGAGCTCCATCATCGAGATGGGATCCTTGCAGAATCCGCACGCGCTGCTGGCGATTTTCGGGCTCGTGCTGAGCCTGGCCCTCTATCTGCGGGGCGTGGCGGGCAGCTTTTTCATCGCGATTCTCGTGACGAGCGGCATTGCCGCTCTGAGCGGTGTGGAAGCCGCGGCGCCGGTGCAGATCGAGTTCAGCAAGCTGGCAGAGTATCCCGCGTTGCTCGGGCAGTGTGATTTTTCCAGGCTGCTGAGCCTGAATTTCTGGCTCGCGGTCTTCTCGATGTCGATGATCCTGGTATTTGAAACCATGGGCATGCTCGAGGGCCTGCTGCCGGACAAGGCGAAGTTCAAGCGCACTTTTTCGGGCTCCGCGGTCGTCACGGTGTTCTCGAGTCTCATGGGTACCAGCCCGACGGTAGCTGCTGCGGAAAGCGCCGCAGGGATTGCCTGTGGCGGTCGCCGCGGCATTGTGGCCATCACGGCTGCCGCGCTGTTTGTCCTCTCGCTCTTCTTTGTGCCGCTCCTCTCCTATGTGCCGCAGGCGGCTATCGCACCGGTCATTATCATCACGGGAGCGATGATGATGCAGCAGCTGCAGTATATCGATTTCAATGATTTTTCCGAGTGGTTCCCGGCCTTTCTGCTCGTCGTGCTCATCCCGCTTTCGGGCAGCATTTCGATCGGCCTGGCCTTTGGCTTTGCGGCCTATCCGCTGCTGAAGCTCTTCGCCGGCCAGGGGCATCGGCTGCATCCTGCAGCCTACGGGCTCGGCCTGCTCTTCTTCATGGATCTGGTCTTTCAGGCCATAAAGGTTTGAGACATTGCAGAAATCTTCTGAATTTCTTTTGCGGGGACATGGGAACCCTGCTACAATAGAGATAGGAAATATGGAACACATGTAATTTTTTAGGAGGTCTTGGATATGAAAACGAAACGCGCGTACATCATTGTTCTGGACAGCTTTGGCATCGGGGCGCAGCCGGATGCTGCAGAGTTTGGCGATCATGGCTGCAATACGCTGGCCAGCATCGTCCAGTCGGAAAACTATGCGACCCCGCATATGAAACAGCTCGGCATCTTCAATATTGACGGTGTGGACTGCGGCGAAAAGGAAGCGGCTCCCATCGGTTCCTTCGGCCGTCTTACCGAGCTTTCACGGGGCAAGGATACGACCATCGGCCATTGGGAGATTGCGGGCATCGTCTCGGAAAAACCGCTGCCAACCTATCCCGATGGCTTCCCGCCGGAGGTCATTGCGAAGCTGGAAAAGGCCTTTGGCCGCAAAATCCTCTGCAATAAGCCGTATTCCGGCACGCAGGTCATCCACGACTACGGGCAGGAGCATCAGGATACAGGTGCGCTCATCGTCTATACCTCGGCGGACAGCGTACTGCAGATTGCCGCTCATGAGGAGCTCGTATCCCCGGAACAGCTTTATGGCTACTGCCGTCAGGCCCGTGAGATCATGTGCGGGGAGCACTCTGTCGGCCGCATCATCGCGCGGCCGTTCATCGGCAGCTACCCGAACTATCAGCGGACGCCGCGCCGCCATGATTTTTCGATGGAGCCGCCGGCCGAGACCATGCTCGACGCGATGCAGAAGCAGGGCCTCGCAACCATCGGCGTGGGCAAGATCTCGGATATCTTTGCCGGCCGGGGGATCAGCCGCCATCTCGGCATCAATCAGGACAATGAGGATGGCATGCGCAAGGCCATCGCTACGCTGGATGAAGATTTCACCGGCCTTTGCTTCGTGAACCTTGTGGATTTTGATATGCAGTACGGCCATCGCCGTGATGTCGATGGCTATGCGCAGGCCGCAACGGTATTTGACCGCCAGCTCGACGAGTTCATGGCGAAGATGCAGGAGGGCGATGTGCTCTTCATTACAGCGGATCATGGCTGTGACCCGCGGGCCGCGGGGACGGATCATACAAGGGAATACACGCCGCTGCTCGTCTGGGGAAAAGGCATCCGCGCGGGCGTGAACCTTGGTACCCATCCGACCTTTGCAGATATTGCGGCGACCATTACGGATATGTTTGATGTAAAGCTGGCGACGAAGGGAACAAGCTTCCTGAAGGAAATCGCCAAATAAAAATATACACAAAATGAGGGGAGTCCAGAACCAAAATGAGAATGTATGATTTGATTATGAAAAAACGCAATGGCGGGGTGCTGACCGACCAGGAAATCGAGTACATGGTCAATGGCTATGTGAAGGGCGAAATTGCTGACTATCAGATGTCGGCGATGCTCATGTCTATCTGGTTCAAGGGAATGAATGACCATGAAATCGGTGAGCTCACGCAGGTCATGGCCCGCTCCGGCGATATGATCGATCTCTCAGGCATCGAGGGCAAAAAGGTAGATAAGCACAGCACCGGCGGTGTCGGCGACAAGACTACGCTCATCGTGGCTCCGATTGTTGCGGCCTGCGGCGGCAAGGTCGCCAAGATGTCCGGCCGCGGCCTTGGCCATACAGGCGGCACCGTGGATAAGCTCGAGGCTATCCCGGGCTTCCGCACGGAACTTGACCGCAAGGAATTCTTCGGTATCGTGAACAAGATCGGTCTGAGCCTCATCGGCCAGTCGGGCAACCTCGCCCCGGCGGATAAGAAGCTCTATGCTTTGCGCGACGTAACAGCTACGGTCGACAGCATTCCGCTCATCGCCTCCTCCATCATGAGCAAGAAGATCGCTGCCGGCAGTGACTGCATCCTGCTCGATGTCAAGACGGGCAGCGGCGCGTTCATGAAGACGCTGGATGACTCCATCGCGCTCGCCCGTCAGATGGTAGCCATCGGCGCGCATGCAGGCCGCAATACGGTGGCACTCATCACGGATATGGACATTCCGCTCGGCCATGCCATCGGCAACTCCCTGGAGGTCATTGAATCGGTGGAGACCCTCAAGGGACATGGTCCTTCAGATCTCACCGAGGTCTGCCTGCAGCTGGCGGCCAACATGCTGTTCCTGGTCGGAAAGGGAAGCATCGAAGAATGCCGCGCCATGGCAGAGAAGGCCATTCAGGATGGCTCGGCCTTTGAGAAATTCGCGGCGATGGTTGAGGCCCAGGGCGGCGACAGCTCCGTACTGCGCGATACGGCCAAGTTCGCAAAGGCTCCGTTCAGCCAGGAGGTACTCGCTCCGGCAGACGGCTATATCGTGAAGATGAATGCGGAAGAATGTGGCGTGACCTCGGTGGTGCTCGGCGCCGGTCGCGAGACAAAGGAGTCGTCGATTGATTTCTCCGCCGGCATCATGATCCACAAGAAATACGGCGAACTGGTGAAAAAGGGTGAAAAAATTGCTACCCTGTACACATCGAAGCAGGAACTTCTGGCTCCGGCAGCGAAAAAATATCTCGATGCAATCGTGATCGGCGCTGAACAGCCGGCAGCGATTCCGTTGGTCTTTGCCCGGGTCGAAAAAGACAGAGTCGAGAAGTATTGAGGAGGATGCAGCAATGGATGATAAAGCATTAGTCGAAGCAGCAAAAAAAGCCAGAGAGTTTTCCTACAGCCCGTATTCGAAATTTGCGGTGGGCGCGGCCGTTCTGACCAGGAGCGGTAAGGTCTATGGGGGCTGCAATATCGAAAATGCCTCCTATGGCATCACCAATTGTGCGGAACGCACGGCAATCTTCCGGGCCGTTTCCGAAGGCGAGCGTGAGATCGTGGCGCTGGCCATCGTCGCGGACAGCAAACGTCCGGTGCCGCCCTGCGGTGCCTGCCGGCAGGTCATTGCAGAGTTCAAGATTCCGCATATCATCATGGCAAACCTGGATGACCAGATCCAGACAGCGACCTGTGAGGAACTGCTGCCAGGAGCTTTTTCCGACGAGGATATGTAATACCGTTTTTTCGAGGAGGTGCGAGCCTCCTCTTTTTTATGGGCGAAAACAGGCTAGTACAGCGTGCACGAAATACCTAGTCGAATTACTTGTCTGAATTTCCATCTG